>CAMBOY010000012.1 GCA_945869245.1 Hydrogenophaga intermedia | reverse complement strand
ACCTATCTGTTTGGCGAAGGCAAAACCATCGAGCTGGTCTACAAGCTCATGTTCTGCTTCTTTGTGGTGGTGGGCGCGTCGATCAGCTTTGGTGCGGTGATCGATTTCTCTGACGCGGCCATTTTTGCCATGTCGATCTTCAACATCATTGGCCTCTACCTGCTGGCCCCGGTGGTGAAGGCCGAATACCAGAAGTTCATGGCCAAGGTCGAGTCGGGCGAATTCAAGCGCTACCGCTGAAGCGTCTGGGCGTTGATTCGATCAGCCCCGCTGGCACCACAGCGGGGCTTTTTTGTGGGGTCTTGAAATGGGGGGCAGTGCCACCACCTGCGCTGCTGTGCCGCGCAAGAGCGGTCTTGTTTCCTTCCATTTTTATCTCAGTGCAACATGAGCAAACACACCCACGCATTCCAGGCCGAAGTGGCCCAACTGCTGCATCTGGTCACCCACTCGCTCTATTCCAACCCCGACATTTTTGTGCGCGAGCTGGTGTCCAACGCGTCCGACGCCTGCGACAAGCTGCGCTTTGAGGCGCTCAACAACAACGCCTTGTGGGAAGACGCGCCCAACCTCGACGTGCGTGTGGCCTTCGACAAAGACGCCAACACCCTCACCATCACCGACAACGGCATTGGCCTGTCCGAGCAAGAGGCCATCGACAACCTGGGCACGATCGCCAAAAGCGGCACCCGGTCCTTCATGGAGCAGCTCAGCGGCGACCAGAAAAAAGACGCCCAGCTCATTGGCCAATTTGGCGTGGGCTTTTACTCGGGCTTTATCGTGGCCGACACGATCACGGTGGAAAGCCGCCGCGCCGGCCTGCCGGCCGAGCAGGGCGTGCGCTGGGTCAGCGGCGGCACCGGCGACTTTGAGGTCGAAACCATCACCCGCGCCCAACGCGGCACCAGCATCACCCTGCACCTGCGCGAGGACAAAACCGAGTACCTCAACCGCTGGAAGCTCAAACAAATCATCGGCCGTTATTCCGACCACATCAGCCTGCCCATCCTGATGCAGAAAGAGGAATGGGACGCCGACAAGAGCGAATACAAACTGCTCGACGAGTGGGAAGCCGTCAACTCGGCCAGTGCGCTGTGGAGCCGCGCCAAAAAAGACATCACGCCCGAGCAGTACACCGAGTTCTATAAAAACCTGAGCTTGGACAGCGAAGAGCCGCTCTCCTGGAGCCACAACCGGGTGGAAGGCAGCACCGAATACACCCAGCTGCTGTACTTGCCCGCCAAAGCCCCGGCCGATCTGTGGAACCGCGAGCGCAAGGCCGGCATCAAGCTGTATGTGAAGCGTGTGTTCATCATGGACGAGGCCGAAAGCCTCATGCCCGCTTACATGCGTTTTGTGAAAGGCGTCATCGACTCGGCCGACCTGCCGCTCAACGTCAGCCGCGAGCTGCTGCAAGAAAGCCGCGATGTGAAGGCCATCCGCGATGGCAACACGCGCCGTGTGCTGTCCATGCTGGAAGACCTGGCCAAGAAGAACGTCCTGCCCGCCACCGAAGGCGCCGATGGCGTGACCGACGTGCTCAGCGACGAAGACAAAGCCGAATTGGCCAAAGACCTGGGCAAGTACGACGCCTTCTACGCCGAGTTCGGTGCGGTGCTCAAGGAAGGCCTGGGCGAAGACTTTGCCAACCGCGAACGCCTGGCCAAGCTGCTGCGCTTTGCCAGCACCAGCAGCGACGCCGTCAAGGTCAGCCTGGCCGACTACAAAGCCCGCATGAAAGAAGGCCAGGACGCGATCTACTACATCACCGCCGACACCCTGGCCGCCGCCAAGAACAGCCCGCAGCTCGAAGTGTTCAAGAAAAAAGGCATTGAGGTGCTGCTCATGACCGACCGGGTCGATGAGTGGGCGCTGTCCTTCCTGCACGACTTTGACGGCACGCCGCTGCAAAGCGTGGCCAAAGGCGCGGTCGATCTGGGCAAGCTGCAAGACGACGAAGAAAAGAAGGCCGCCGAAGCCGCCGCCGAAACCTTCAAACCGGTGCTCGACAAGCTCAAAGAAGCGCTCAAGGACAAGGCTCAGGACGTTCGGGTGACATCGCGCTTGGTCGATTCCCCCGCTTGTTTGGTGGTGGCCGACGGCGACATATCCACCCAGCTGGCGCGCATGCTCAAAGCCGCCGGTCAGCAAGCGCCCGAAAGCAAGCCCATTCTGGAAGTCAACGCCGACCACGCTTTGGTGAAAAAGCTCGACGGCTCAGCCCACTTCGACGACCTGGCCCACATCCTGTTTGACCAGGCGCTGCTGGCCGAAGGCGGCCTGCCCGAAGACCCGGCGGCCTATGTGAAGCGCGTCAACGCCTTGTTGGTGTGAATGGCCGCGCCCATCCGGCCCGCAGGCCGGGTGGGTGGCAGGGGCCTCAGCGCCTGCACAACTTCAGGTTGTGCCAAGTGGCTTTGGCGATGGGCAGATAACTCTCGAAATCGGTCGGTGGCAGACTGGCCTGCAGCGTGTGCCGGTTGCGGGTGGCGGTGGCGGCCACCGGCGCCAGCGTGGCGCGGCACGCCGCTTTTTGCCCCAGGTGGTATTGGGTGATGGCCAAATCGTTGCGCACCTCGCCCACTTCAAACCAGTTCAGCCAGCGCTCACACTGGGCCAGCAGCGTCTGCAGCACCGGGGCGGCGTCGCCGTAGCGCTTGGCCTTGTAGTCGCGCAAAAACCGATCGCGCTGCCGCTGCACCTGCTGCGTTTCGCAGGCAGCGGGCAGAGGCAGGTAGTCGAACTCAAAACCCGCCCGCGCACCGCAAAAGTAGCGGCATTCGCCCCCACCCGATCCGCTGACCCGGTAACCACTGGCCAAGGGTTCAAAGCCGATCACACAGGCCGGGTCGCCGGGTGTGGTCTCCAGCTGTGCCCGCCCGCCGCGAATGGTTCCGTCCAGCGCGCAGCTGTGGCCATTGGCGCCTTGGGTTTCAATGGCAAAACGCGACGCTCCGCCCACCGGCGCCTGCACCGTCAGTTGGCCAAAACCCCCTTCGGTGGCGTAGACGCCCGGGGCAGGGGTGGCCGTTCGGGCGGCTGGGTCGGCGGCGCTGGCTGGCAGGGCAGCGCCCAAGGCCAGGGCCCACATCACCGCGTTCAAACATCGCCACGCGGCACGCGGCGTGGGCAGGTGGGGTGTCATGCGCACAAAGGCTCCTTGTTCATTTCTTCCAATTGGTCGACCGGAGGCTTGCAGCGGCGTGGGCTTTTCGCCGATTTGCCAGATGGCGTGGTGGATGGGCATGGAAGTCAGCTTTGATTCTTGTCTAAAAACTCTTTCCAGGAAAACCTAGAAATCAATGAAATCAATGACTTAGTCTCGAAAAACAGGTTTTCTTAGCTAATGGCTAATCTAGTTCTGTCCAGTCTTAGACAAGAACCAGACTGCAGCCGAGCGGGGGCCTTCACAGTCAATGATCTTGGCCCGTTTCATGGCCTGAAGCAGGTTTTTCACCTTGTTGGCCTTTTGCTCAGGGGTCAACACTGCGGCCAGCTTGCTCATCAACAGCTCGTCAAAATCAGCCCGCTTGGCTTGCTTGTACTTGCGCAAGTACCCCACCACCAGTTGCTGGTAATGCTGGTCATCAAGCCCTCGGTTGTGGATGTAGCGGGCTTTCTGGCCTGCTGCATCGGCTACCTTGGCAGAAATGAAAAGCTTTGGCGCACGGCCTTCGATCAAGCCCAGGTCGCGCAGCACCTTCACCTCGCTGACCGCTAATGCCTGACCCTTTTGCACCTTGTCCAGCAGCAGCACATGTTGCAAGCTCAGGTCGGTTCGCGTCATCAAGGCACGGGCAAACTTGGCGTCCATGATGCGCCCTGCCAGCGTCAGTTCCACACGAGGGTGCCCTTGCGGACTGGTGTCAAACGTGTAATCGGGCAGCGGAAAAAACCGCTCGCGCTGCGTCACAAACATGCGCCGAATGCCGCTGCCGGCCTGTTCGATCATGCGCAGGCGAATCATGCCGTCGATCAGCCATTGGTTGCGGTAATGCTCCGGTGGTGATTGATGCTCCAGCATCCATTCCACGCTCTGCGGAATGAACTCGCCTTGGTTGGTCAGCACCAAGCGGTCCGGGTGCTCCACCACATTGATCTTGCCACCCAACAAATAGTCCTGATGGGCCACGCAGTTGTGCAGGGCTTCGCGCACCACCCAGGCGTCGTACTGCTGCACGGGCGTCGGGAACAGTGTCCCGTCCGGCATGTGATCCACCGTCTCATTGCGTATGCGCCTAAACACCTGATCTGTGGCCAGCAAGAACGGAATACCAAATGGATGCGAGGTCAACGTGGCATTGCTTGCATCACGCAATATCCAGCTGATCTTGGCGTCAACAGGCGCCAGCAGGTGGGCCGCTTCGTCTTTGCCCAACAGCAACAAAGCCGACCGTGTGATCCGCCCCTGCTTGGTGATGCGCGCTTTGTTCAACAGCGTCTCATCGCTCAAGTTAGCGACCTCGGCACGAATCGCTTCGTGTCTGCGGGCATCGGGCTCACCACGGATACAGAACTCCATGTACCGCTGGCGTGCTGCCACCAGCGCTTGTGGGTCCAGGTCGTCCCACGTCGCCTCTGGAACGACCTCGCCGGTCCAGTCGTCTTTCAACCCTAGTTGCGCCCACAAACGCGCTTCCTTGTCCGGATGTTCGGCCAGCTTGACTTTGTGGCTGTCAATGCGGATGTACCGCACATGCTTGAAGGCCACGGGCGCACTGCGCGCCGGGTGAATCTCCAGCAGCACCACACGGCCTTCTGGATGTAGCACCTCATGGAATTGGAAATCGGCACGGGGCTGCGTCAGAAACTGCAGCCACATGACCAAGGACTGATTGCCGTTGCCCTTGTCCGACTTGACCTTTTGATGGAATGGGTCAAACGTGGTGCCCTTCGGCTGGCGGGTCACGTCATTGACGCCCCAAATCATCCATGCGCGCTCGTGCCCTTCCAATGCTGCGGCATTGGCCAAAGCCGAGATGTACTCGCCAATGTCTTCCGCTTTATCCCAGTTGGACTTGAACTCGATGGTCGAGCGTTCCCGCGGTTGGGCCAGGAGGTCTTGGAGTACGGCGAGCATCGATGGGTCACTCATGGGCAGGGTCTTTCGCGATCAGTTGCCGACCAGCGCATCGGCCAAATGGCCTTGCGTGGATTGCGCAGCGCTCAGGCGCTGGCGCAGGTCAGTGCAAAGTGCGTGGAGCTCGTTAACGCGTGTGACGATACGGGATTGCTCAGCCAATGGTGGCAAGGGAAATGCCTGAGCAGCAAATGCTTCAAATTGAATACTCTCGACGGTTGTTCCAACTTTCGTCAAATGTTTCAAGATGAATCCTTCAAAGCCACGAATCAACAGCTGAATGTAGTTAGCTAGTTCTGGCTCAATTAGAACCAATGCTTTTAAATCCTGATTGATCGTGGTGGCTACTTCGTTGATGGCGGTAGGCACTGTTCTGCGCAAAATGCCACTTCGAACAACCATCAAAACTGAATTTGAAGGAATCAGCGTCAAGCCATCATCTACAGCAGTTTGCGTTACGCGATCTTCCGAAAATGACAAACGCAGTTGCTTCATGTCCTTTGGAGTAATCCATGGAATATCACCATCCCAAAACGCTCCGTTTTGAGTACTTGGCGTTTTCCCACCACCAAACTCACCTAGTTCAGAAAGCCTCACCCACGACCAACCTAACGGCAACTTACAAGGCTGAGTTTCTTTATTGATGGGCGGCAGGGGTTTGTCGCGTTTGATCTTGCCCTGGGCGATGAGGTGGTCTTTTCCGGTGCGGATTTCTTGTAGGAGGACGCTGGCGGGTTCGTCGCTGGGGTCTTGGGGGACGAGGAGGCCGCGCACTGCGAGTTGGAGGATGGTTTGTTCGAGGGCGTCTACGGCTTCGGGGCGGTCGAGCAGCAGGTCGAAGTGGGTGGCGATGCGTTGCCAGTTGTCGGCCAGTGCCTCGGGCGTTTCGCTTTGGGTGAGCGTGCCCAGCAGGGTGTTGACAAGTTGGGCGTGTTGCTGCGTTTCGAGCTGGCCGCTGGCTTCGAGGGCGTCGCACAACGACATCAAGCGATCCAGTTTTTCCTGCGCTTCATAGGTAATCAGCGGTACTGGCACTTCAGCGATTTTCCCAACCGTCAAGCTCACGTTCGCTGTCCCCGACATTCGTGAAACAAGCAGTTCCTCTTTAAACGTGGAAAGGTATTCGTATAGATAGCGCGGATGAACCACCTCTGGAAGCCGGGATTGCACAGCACAAAGAATGCTGCCGACCGCATACTTGCCGTCTTGGTAATGGATGCGTTTCAGACTTGCATCGCCATGCCCAGTTGATGAGACCAATGGAATGATGACGGCAGGACCTTCAAAATCAAAATGATCTGCCGTTAAACGGCCTTCCGCCGTGACTACAAGCGGATAGACGCCTGGAGCTGCATCCTTGATTCCGGTTCTACCTTTTTCTATGGTTGCTATCGCCCCAAGCTCAACGACAAATTCATTGCCGCCGGAGAGTAATTCTTCCGCCGGGTTGATTTCTGATGAGTTTTTGCGAGATCGAACCTTGTTGGCTCTATTTGGGGCGGCCAACGCGTGTATTGAATTCAAAGCATCGGACAGTTGGTGCTGACGTTCAGTCTGATCGTCAAAGTCTCCGCGAAGGGCTGATGCCAGCACAAGTTTTCTAAGGCCAGAAACTGATTCGCTGGTCCGCGCATCCAAGAGCAGTTCCTGAAATGCAACTTCGTTCATCGGACAAGCGCCTCAGTGAGCGTCTTTTTTATTTGATCACGCAAGCCTTGGGCTTCAACTTTCAACAGCCGGTACTGGTCTAATAATTCGTCAGGATCGTGGCTCACCACTTCGGCGGCGTGGGGGTTCTTCTGATCGAGGTTGTAGTTGGCGGCTTTGATTTGCTCGATGCTCACCTTCCAGGCCCGTTCGTTTTCCACGCGGGCGGCAAAGCCATCGGCCTCGGTGCCCCACCAGGCTTTTTCGGGGTCGAACTCTTCGATTCGTATGGGCTTGGTTTTGTTGTAGCTCTTCACGCCCGCTGGGTAGGGGTGCTCGTAGTACCAAACGTGTTCGGTGGGCTTGCCCTTGGTGAAGAACAGCAGGTTGGTTTTGATGCCGGTGTAGGGCGCAAACACGCCGTTGGGCAGGCGCACGATGGTGTGCAGGTTGCACTCGGCCAGCAGTTGTTCTTTGATGCGGGTCTTCACGCCTTCGCCGAACAGCGTGCCGTCGGGCAGCACCAGCGCGGCGCGGCCGTTGGTTTTGAGGATGTGTTTGATGAGCACCAAAAACAAGTCAGCCGTTTCTTTGGTGCGCACATCGGCCGGAAAGCCTTGTTCAATGCCCGGCTCTTCGATGCCGCCAAAGGGCGGGTTGGTCAAGATCACGTCCACGCGCTCGGCGGGGGTGTAGTCGCGCAGCGGGCGGGCCAGGGTGTTGCCGTGTGCAATGAGGCTGGGCACCTCGATGCCGTGCAGCATGAGGTTGGTCACGCACAGCATGTGGGGCAGCTGTTTTTTCTCCACACCGCCAATGCTGTTTTGCAGGCGGGTTTCGTCTTCGGTGTTCTTGACCTGCTTGCGCAGGTGCTCGATGGCGCAGACCAAAAAGCCGCCTGTGCCGGTGGCTGGGTCCATCACGCGCTCGCCCAACTGGGGGTTGACCATGTCGACCATGAACTGCGTCACGGCGCGGGGCGTGTAGAACTCGCCCGCGTTGCCTGCGCTTTGCAGGTCTTTGAGGATTTTTTCGTAGAGGTCGTTGAACTGGTGGCGCTCGGCCTGGCGGTTGAAGTCGATCGCGTTGAGCTTGTTGATGACCTGGCGCAACAGCTGGCCGCTTTTCATGTAGTTGTAGGCGTCCTCAAACACGCCGCGCACCACATAGCCACGGGGGTTGCGCTGGGCGTCACCGGGCAAGTTTTTGAGGGTGACGAACAGCTCCGTGTTCACAAAGTCCAGCAAGTCGTCGCCGGTGATGCCTTCGGGGTCGGCTGCCCAGTTGCGCCAGCGCATGCTCGCGGGCAGCGGGCTTTTGTAGTCGTCGCGGGTCAGCTCCAGCTCTTCTTCGAGCGCGTCAAACACCTTGAGGAACAAGAGCCAGGTGAGCTGGCTGATGCGCTGCGCGTCGCCATCCACGCCACTGTCTTGGCGCATGATGTCTTGGATCGATTTGATGATGGGGGAGAGGTTGGACATGTTGTTGTTCTAAGCGGATTCAGGCGCTGGGCGCGTACAGCTCGCGCTCCAGCGTTTGCAGGGCTTGCAGGTATTGCGGGCGGCCACCGAAGCTGCGCACGATCTCGACCGGGCTGCCCATCTGGCTGAAGGGTTGGAGCTTGAGAACGTCGTTGCTTTCGATGGTCTGGATGCCTTCGTCGGCGTATTTGTCGATCAGCGCCTCAATGACTTGGCGGGCCACGCCGCCGTATTGGGCGAAGACGTTGCGCTTTTTGACGCGGTTGGCGCGCTCGCGGCGGGTGAGTGTGGGCTGGTTGTAGGCCACATGCAGCAGAAGGTCGAAGGGGTCCAAGTCTTGCAGGCCGCTGCGTGCCACTTCGTCGGCCAGCGCGTCGTACAGCACGCCACGGCCTTCCAGTTCTTGCAGCAGGGCGGCTTTGCGCTCGGCGCCGTTCCAGGCTTGCAAAAACTTGTCGAGCGAGTCGTATTGTTTGGTGAGGTTGATGCGGGTGTAGTCGCGCAGGCTCTCGGTGATGAGCTTGCCTTCGGGGCTGAGGTATTGCACACGCTCACGGGCTACCGTCACGTTCACGGCGCCGCCCACCACGTAGCGTTTGGGTTCGGTGCTGTCTGTGCCAGTGCCTGGGGCGGTGTAGCCGGGGGTGGGTTCTTCGGCCGTCAAGGCGCTTGACCCTGCACCTGTGGTTGGTGGCGGGGTATCGGCGGGCGCCACAGGCTGCTCGCCTTTGGGCTCGTAGACCTGCACGGGCTCGCCGTCGAAGTCCTTGTCGGCAAAGAGTTCGGTGGCGCGCTTGAAGTCGAGGATGGTGAACCAGGTTTTGCCCAGGTCTTCGCGCAAGCGGGTGCCCCGGCCAATGATCTGCTTGAACAGCGTCATGGACTTGATGTTTTGGTCCAGCACGATGAGCTTGCAAGTCTGTGCGTCCACGCCCGTGCTCATGAGCTTGGAGGTGGTGGCAATGACTGGGTAGGGCTTTTCCGGGTCGATGAAGTTGTCGAGCTGGGCCTTGCCGTGGGCGTTGTCGCCGGTGATTTGCACCACGTAGTTGGGGGCATCGGCACACAGGTCGGCGTTGGCGTTGGAGAGCGCCAGGCGCATGCGTTCGGCGTGGTCGATGTCTTCGCAAAACACAATGGTCTTGGCCATGCGGTCGGTGGCCTTGAGGTATTCGGTGATTTTGGCGGCCACCACTTCGTCGCGCTTTTCCAGCACCAGCTTGCGGTTCATGTCGGCGCCGGTGTAGATGCGGTCTTCGATGACGTTGCCCAGCTTATCGGTCATGCCGGCGCTGGGGCGCCAGCCAAAGGCGTCTTTGTCCAGGTCCACGCGGATGACTTTGTAGGGCGCGAGAAAGCCGTCTTCAATGCCTTGCTTGAGGCTGTAGGTGTAAACCGGTTCGCCAAAATAGTCGGTGTTGGAAACGTCTTTGGTTTCTTTGGGCGTGGCGGTCAGGCCCACATGGGTGGCACCGCTGAAGTATTTGAGTATGTCGTGCCAGGCCGAGTCTTCGTCGGCGCTGCCCCGGTGGCACTCGTCGATGACGATGAGGTCGAAGAAGTCGGGGCTGAACTGCTTGTAGATGTTGCGTTCTTCCTCGGTGCCAGTCACGGCCTGGTAGAGCGAAAGGTAAATTTCGTACGACTTGTTGACCTGTTTGGTGGTCTTGTTGATCGCCAGGTCCACCGCTTCCACCGACACCTTGCCTTGGGCATCCACCACTTCAATGCCTTTGGCGTTGGGGCTGAGCTTGGCCATCGCGCCCTTGAATGGACGAAAGTCGTTGACCATGGTCTGGTCGATCAGGATGTTGCGGTCGGCCAAAAACAGGATTCGCTTGGGCTTGGTGCTGCTCGGGTCGTTGCGCCACGGCGATTTCCACAGCCGGTGGATGATCTGGAAGGCCGTGAAGGTCTTGCCCGTGCCGGTGGCCATGACGAGCAGCACACGCTTTTGGCCAGCGGCAATGGCCTCGACGGCGCGGTTGACCGCGTTGATTTGGTAGTAGCGCGGGGTCTTGCCGGGGTAGTAGTCGAATTCGGCCACGCTGCGCACCTGTGGCGTCCAGCCTTTCCAGGCGCAGTAGCGGTCCCACAGTTGCTGGGGGCTGGGGAATTCGTGCAGGGCGATTGGTTTTTCCAGCACGCCATCGGCCAGCGTTTCGTCGCGGAAGATGAAGCCGTCGCCATTGCTGGCAAAGGCAAAGGGCACGCCCAGCAAGCGGGCGTATTCAATGGCCTGTGGCATGCCAGCGCCCATGCCGTGGTTGTTGTCTTTGGCTTCGACCGCCGCAATGGGGATGTTGGGCTTGAAGAACAGTGCGTAGTCGGCTTTGAGGACGGTCGTCTGGTCACGGTGAGCTGCACGGCCGCGCACACTGATGCGCCCGGCACGCAGACCGAACTCATGAAATATTTGCGTCATCGGGTCCCACCCCGCCTGCTCAATGGCGGGCGTGATGTAGCGGGCGCGGATGTCGCTTTCGGTGAGTTGGCTGTTGTTCATGGGGCTCCCTAGGCCGCCGTATGTCTGTGTGGCACTGGCTTGAATGGTACTGATTTTGTCTGATGAATCGACCTCACACCGTCAGTGGCTCCTTGTCCATTTCTTCCAATTGGTCCACCAGCATGTCCACCTGGCCTTGCCAGTAATCGCGGCTGCCAAACCACGGAAAGTTGATGGCAAAGCTCGGGTCGTCTTGGCGGCGCGCAATCCACGCGCTGTAGTGCAGCAGGCGCAGCGTGCGCAGCGGCTCGATCAGCGCGAGTTCGCGCCGGTCAAAGTCGCGCAGTTGTTCGTAACCGTCCAGCAGGGCGCTGAGCTGCAGGGTTTGTTGCGGGCGCTCGCCGCTGAGCAGCATCCACAGGTCTTGCACCGCTGGGCCGCTGCGGCAGTCGTCCAGGTCCACAAAGTGCGGGCCGGCGCCCTCTTGGCCTTCGGGCGTCCACAAGATGTTGCCCGGGTGGCAGTCGCCGTGCAGGCGCAGCAGGCGGGTGCCGTCGCTGGCCTCGGTGGTGCCGCTGGCGCAGGCCTGCAGGGCGGGGTGTTGGGCCACACGCTGCAGCGCTTGGTCGCTCAGGCGCGCCCATTCGCGTTCCACCTCGGGCGCCACCGCGCCGTGTTGCAGCAGCCAGTCGCGCGGCTCGTGGCCAAAGGTCTGCACATCCAGCGCTGGGCGGTGGGCAAAGGGTTCGGCCGCGCCCACGTTGTGTAGGCGCGCCAGCAGGCGGCCAATCCACTCCAGCACGTCCAGGTCTTCCAGTTCGGGCCGTCGTCCGCCCCGGCGTGGGCACACCGCCCAGGCAAAGCCGCCAAAGTGGTGCAGCGTGCGGCCGTCCAGCTGCAGCGGCGCCACCATGGGCACCTCGCTCTCGGCCAGGGCCAGGGCAAAGCGGTGTTCTTCCTCAATCTGCACATCGCTCCAGCGCGCTGGCCGGTAAAACTTGGCCACCACCTGGCTCACCTCGCTGCCGTCTACCGGGCGTTCCAGGTGCGCTTGGTAGACGCGGTTTTCAAAGCTGTTGAGCGCCTGCAACCGCCCGTCGCCCCACAGACCCACACTGGTCAGCGCGTCTTGCACCACATCGGGTGTGAGGGCGGCGTAGGGGTGTGGAGCGCTGGTGTGTTCGGTGCTGTGCATGCCCCCATTGTCGTACCCTGTGGCTTGACAGCGCCCGTATCATCCCCCGATGGCCAAGCAACGCACCCCACACGCCACCTCACGCCCCACACCCACCCTGCAAGACCAGTTGCCCGAGCTACGGGCTGGCCAGTCGATTGAGCTGCTCAAAGAGCTGCACATCCTCACCCGCGAAGGCAAGCTCAACCAAGACACGCGGCGCAAGCTCAAGCAGGTCTACCACCTGGTGCAGTTCATTGAGCCGCTGCTGCAAGAAGCGCTGGACGCGCGCGGCGACGTGGCCCTG
Organism: Hydrogenophaga intermedia; assembly: GCA_945869245.1. Taxonomy (GTDB): domain Bacteria; phylum Pseudomonadota; class Gammaproteobacteria; order Burkholderiales; family Burkholderiaceae_C; genus Hydrogenophaga; species Hydrogenophaga intermedia_B. Next base: position 9,627 of record CAMBOY010000012.1, on the reverse strand, counting down.
GCCGACCACGGCGCGGGCAAAAGTTACCTCGGCTTCATCTTGTACGACCTGTTTTGTAAACAGCGCCCGCAGGGCTGGGTGTATGGCGTGGAGGCGCGCACCGAACTGGTGGAACGCTCGGCAGCGCTGGCGCAGCGCCTGGGCTTTGAGCGCATGGGCTTTTTGGCCTGCACCGTGGCCGAGTCGCTGACCCACCCGGCGCTGCCCGCCACCATCGACCTGGTGACCGCGCTGCACGCCTGCGACACCGCCACCGACGACGCCATCGCTTTTGGCCTGGCGCGCCAGGCGCGCTGCCTGGTGCTGGTGCCCTGCTGCCAGGCCGAGGTGGCCAGCGTCATGCGCCAGCACAAGGCGCTGCAGCTCTCGCGCACGCCGCTGGCCGAGCTGTGGCGCCACCCGCTGCACACCCGCGAAGTCGGCAGCCAAATCACCAATGTGCTGCGCTGCCTGCAGTTGGAAGCACACGGCTACCAAGTCACCGTGACCGAGTTGGTGGGCTGGGAACACTCCATGAAAAACGAGCTGATCCTGGCCAAACGCCTGGGCCCGGGCCACACCGGCAAAGCCGCGCAAGCCCGCGCGCGGCTACAAGCCATTCTGGACGAGCTGGGCCTGCAGGAACTCCACACCCGCTTTGCCGTCTGACAAACACACACCACACAAGGAGCGCCGATGACACAGGGTTGGGGGTTTATGTTGCAGTCGGTGGCCTGGCCGTTGGTGTTGTTGCTCGCTTGGTGGTTGGGCGAGCGCTTGCACGAACACTGGCGCCTGCCGCGTGTCAGCAGCTATGTGGCCGTGGGCCTGATCGGTGGCATGGTCAATTTGTCCGGACTCACGTCCGACGTGCCCGGCCTGCCGTTTCTGGCCAACGTGGCCTTGTCGCTGGTGCTGTTTGAGCTGGGCTACCGCATCCACCTGCGCTGGTTTCGCCACAACCCCTGGGTGTTGGTGCACGGTGTCGTGGAGTCGGCTCTGACCTTTGCGGCGGTGTACTGGGCCAGTGCCTGGCTTGATCTGTCGGTCGAGAACCGGCTCATTGTGGCGGCCCTGTCGGTGTCGGCGTCGCCCGCCGGCATTGTGCGGGTGGCCAACGAAATGCGCAGCGCCGGCCAGGTGACCGAACGGGTGCTGCACCTGTGCGCCATCAACTGCCTCATGGCGGTGCTGGCGCTCAAGCTGGTGGTGGGCTACTGGACGCTGTCCACCTCGGGCAGCCTGTTGCAGGCGGCGCTGGGCAGTGTGCATGTGCTGATCACGTCGCTGGCGGTGGGCGCGGCCTTGGGTGTGCTGGTGCCGCTGTTGCTGCGCTCGCGCCACACCTCAGAAAGTGGCCTGGCCGTGGCCTTTGGCCTGACGGTGGTGCTGCTCACCGCCTTGTCGCAAGGCTTGATGCTGTCGCCGCTGCTGGCCGCGCTCAGCTTTGGTGTGGTGGCGCGCGAGCGGCGGGTCTACCTCACCAACGCCCAGCGCAACTTTGGCACCGCAGGCGACGCGCTCACGCTGTTTTTGTTTGTCTACATCGCCTCGCTCATGAGCTGGCCCGCTGTTCTGGGCACGCTGGCTGTGGGCCTGTTGCTCATTGCTGTGCGCACCCTGGTGAAAGTGGGCGTGAGCGTGGCGCTGGCGCGCGTGTCGGGCATCACCCTTCGCAAAGGCGTGTTCACGGGTTTGGCGCTCACGCCCATGTCGGCCTACGCCATTTTGTTGCTGGAGCAAAGCCGGGAGCAGGGCTTCACCCCCGCGCCCGAGGTCATGGCGGCCATGGCCGGCATGATGCTGCTGCAAGAACTGCTCGGCCCCCTGGTGACACAGCGCACCCTCATGGCCGCCCGCGAAACCACCTGAAGGAGCCCACCCATGCCATTGGAAACCTTCAAGGCCTCGAACTCGCTCACCCTGGGGGTGGAGCTGGAGTTGCAACTGGTCAACGGCTACGACCACGATCTGTCGAGCAGCGCCGACGACGTGCTGGAGTTGCTGTCGCGCAAACCATTCCCGGGCGTCGTCACGCCCGAGATGACCCAAAGCATGATCGAAATCGCCACCAGCGTGCACACCGAACACACGCCGCTGCTGGCGCAGCTGCGCGAGATTCGCGACACCTTGGTGCAGGCCTGCGACCGGCTCAACATCGACATCGCCGGTGGCGGAACTCACCCGTTTCAGCGCTGGTTTGAGCAGCGCATCTTTGCCAAGCCGCGTTTTGAACAACTCTCGGGCCTGTACGGTTACCTGGCCAAACAGTTCACCGTGTTTGGCCAGCATGTGCATGTGGGCTGCAGCTCGCCCGACGAAGCGCTGTTTTTGCTGCACTCGCTCAACCGCTACGTGCCGCACTTCATTGCGCTGTCGGCGTCATCGCCGTTTTCGCAAGGCGTGGACACCCTGTTTGATTCGGCCCGACTCAACTCGGTGTTCGCCTTTCCGCTGTCTGGCCGCGCGCCCTTTGTGCTGAACTGGGACGAATTCGCCAACGGCTACTTCACCAAAATGGAAAGCACCGGCGTGGTGAAGTCGATGAAAGACTTTTACTGGGACATTCGCCCCAAACCCGAATACGGCACCATCGAGCTGCGGGTGTGCGACACCCCACTGACGGTGGAACGCGCCGCCGCGCTCGCCTGCTACCTGCAGGCCCTGTGCCGCCACCTGCTGGAGCGCAACGAGCCGCCCCCGGCCGAAGACGACTACCTGGTCTACACCTACAACCGATTTCAGGCCTGCCGCTTTGGCCTGGACGGCATGATGGTCAACCCCAAAACCCGCGAACAAATCAGCATCCGCGAAGACGTGCTGGCCACCCTGCGCAAAATCGCCCCCCACGCGCAAGCGCTGAACTCCAGCGCTGCGCTTGACGAGATAGAACGCACCGCCGCCCGCGACGGCAACCATGCCAGTTATCTGCGCAAGCGCCACGCCGAAACCGGCAGCGTGCAGTCGGTGGTGCGGGCGGGGGTGGAGGCGTTTCGGCGGCAGCACTGAGTTGCGGGCAGGTCAGTGCTTCCAATCCCGATAGAAGCTGTCTTGTGGCCCCTGGCCTTGTCAGCTCACGCCAGATTGCTGGCAGTGCGGCTGCGTGGAGCAAAGACTCATCAATGCAGATTGAAGCGGTAGAGATGGTGTGCGTTTCGTGACTTCTGCCATTGGGCCTGTGCTCGATCAGCGATCAGGCCATGGACAAGCGCTGCACCGTTGGGCGCGGTTGTTGTGACGCTTGCCAGAGGTCGTAGGCGCTTTGCATGCCGAGCCAAAGCTCTGCACTGGTGCCCAGCAAATCCGACAGGCGCAGCGCCATGTCGGCAGAAATTCCGGCATGCCCATGCAGGATGCGTGACAGATAGGCCCGGGTCACACCCAACAAAGCTGCCGCCTTCGTGACGCTGACATCGGCCAGCCACTCTTGCAGCACGGCGCCAGGGTGAGGGGGGTTATGCATACGGCTCATGGTGTATGTCCTTTAGTGATAGTCCTGGTAATCCACCAGTTCAGCATCCGCGCCCACAAAACGAAACGTAAGACGCCAGTTGCCATTGACAGCCACAGCCCAATGTCCCGCCAGACCGCCTTTGAGTGGGTGGAGCTTCCAGCCTGGTACCGCCATGTCTTGCGGCCCTGTGGCCTGGTCCAGTGCGCCCAGCTGCAACTGCAAACGCAGAGCATGGTCTGGGCGAATGCCAGCCTTGCTGCCACGCAAAAAGAAAGCCTCAAGACCTTTGTGTTGGAAGCCGCGAATCATGCCGAATTGTATACGACATGTATACGTTTTATCGAGGCAATAAACCACGGCTCTTTGAGCAAGATGGAAACTCTTATGTTGCCCTGGGTGTTGCCAGCTCACCCTTGCTGAGGAACGGTGCGGCTACGTGGCGCAAAGGGCGTGCGGTCTTCAAGTGGTTCCGCCTGGCTCGTCAAACTTTCCGCAATAAATGCGGCTGGCAAATCGGGGTTGTCGAGAGCGGACCGACCCACTTTGGCCCAGAACTCCACTTGCACCTTGCACGGTGCGAAGCGCTGCTTTGGCCGCCACACGGGCGGCATCGGCCAAAGACGCATCGATGCGGATGGAAACGGTGGACATGGCGTGCCTCTCAGGATTGACCGCAATCGTAGCTTTCGCTGGAGAGGGCCGCAAGACCATCTGTAACGACATCACATGCTGTTGCGCAGCCCAGTTTTTGTAAATACAATAACCCCATGCGTATCTCCTACGATCCCGCCAAACGCGAAAAGGCATTGGCCGATCGTGGATTGGATTTTGAGGACGCGGTTGTCGTGTTTGAGGGCCTGACTGTTGAGGTTGAAGACACGCGCAAAGACTATGGTGAGCAGCGGATCATTTGCTACGGCCTGCTGGCTGAGCGCATGGTGGTGATTGGCTACACCACCGCGTGGCGCGGGGCGTCACATTTTCAGTATGAGAAAGGCAAACGATCGTGAACAAACGCGCCTCGCCCCGTACTTTGGGCTCTGACCTTGCGCGCGTCGACGCGCATGTGGTGAAGCCTGCGGAATACAAAGATCTGCCGGAGCTCACCGACGACATGCTGAGCCGTGCCGTGGTGAAAAAAGGTGGACGCCCCAAGTCCGAAAACCCAAGGCAACTGATTTCCTTGCGCTTGCCCACCGATGTGATTGCCAAGTGGCGGGCCACCGGTCCGGGCTGGCAAACGCGCATGGCCGACCGGCTGGCACGCGCACCCGTGGTGCGGGCTTCAAACTGAAAAAAGCCCGGCCATGTTTTCACACATCATGGTTGGCGTGAGCGATTTCAAACGCGCCATGGCGTTTTACACACCCGTGCTGCAAGCGCTGGGCGTGCAGTTTCGGTTCTTGGAAGAAGACCACCCGTGGGCGGGCTGGCAATCGTCGCCAGACCCTCGGCCGCTGTTCCTCATTGGCCGCCCACACAACCAAGCGCCGCACCACCCGGGCAATGGCCAGATGGTCGCGTTTTTGGCTGCGTCACGCCAGCAAGTGCAAGACGTGCACGCCCTGGCGCTGGCCCACGGCGGCACCTGCGACGGCCCGCCCGGCTTGCGGCCCGAGTACCACGCAAATTACTACGGCGCGTACTTCCGCGATCCTGATGGGAACAAGCTTTGTGTGGCTTGTCATGGGGTAGAGGGAAATGGCTGCTTAGCAGCAAAAGCGGACTTCACGGTCGCCGAATAGCTCCACCATCTGAACCGTGCACGACCCGTTGCCAGGGCTCCGACCGAGGTACAAGGGCGGTCTCACCCTTCTTTGAGCCACGATGTAGCGGCGGCGGTTCATGGGAAAATTACGCGGCTGCGCTGCACGCGGACCGCGTCGACTTCGATTGCCTCGTCAAAGGTCATTAGAGCCAGATGAAGCGGCAGTGCTAATCCATCAGGGTCGATGGTTCGTCGAAGTGCGTCGGCCTGATCGTCGCTTTTGCAGAGGATCATCAGGTCAATGTCCGCGGCATTCGGCTCGTCCCGGTCGACTGAGCCGAAAAGATGCCACTCAGTTCCGTCGGCCTCTGGTCCAAGGGAGGTAGCAAGCTCGCGAAGGTAGGCGACGACGCGCTGGCGTATCACTTGGCCAGCCGCAACATTAGCTCGCGGTACGTTAACGCTTGCGAACCCATCGACTTAGCAGCCTCTTCCGCCTGGTCGGTGATTGAACCGTAACTCGATGACTTGACGACGACATCAAAGTGCCCGAATCGAGTCTTGGCGTTGCGCACGTCCTCGGCGCTCATGTTGTACGCTTCGATAACTGCAATGACCAGGCTCGTGCCGATCTTGCGATCAACCTTGAAAACCGTCTCATATACGTACGACACGCTGGACACGTTCGTATGCTGTTTCATCGCGTTGATGAAAAAGCCCATGTTCTTGTCCCGATAGGAACCGGCGTCCGCTGTGTGGGCAGCCCGAGAGACATCGCCCAGCGTTCCGAACGCGGCAGACGCTGCATGGATGCGGTCAATGGCTGTGCCGCTCCACAAGGTCTTAGAAGGAACGTTTATTACGAGCTGCGGTTTGGTGGCGCCAGCGAAGAGTGGCTCTACGTCCGACAGTCCAACCACATTGTTTACACCCAAAACTGCGACCAAGAACGTGTAGTCGTTCCTCGACTTGACGAGCAAAAAATCCTCAGGAGTGCGCTCGGCGATCTCGAGTCCCTCCATGGTCACCAGCTTATTGGCCACCCAATTGGTCGCTTCATTGTTCATTCTTCAGTCCTCCAGAATCTTGGGCAACTCGCCGGGGAAGCGAGAAGCATCTTCTCTATTTCCTTCGATATGGAAGGCTTCCAGGTCGTCAACGTGTTGCCGGAACTGCTCCACTGTCGCCTTCTCATCCCCGCCAAGCAGATGGCGGTTTGCGTCAAGGATCGCGAGCATTCGCCTGCTGTTGGGGAGGATGCGTGTCAGCATCTTGCGCTTCCACTGCTGCGCGGCGCCGCTCTCGGGGTTGTGGGCGGCATCGATGTGAGGACCGTACTGTTTGAAGATCGCATGGTTCTCAGCCAGAAGCGGCTCCACGACCTGGCGGGCACCGGCGCGGTCGTCGAACTTCATCGCGCCGAAGATCCCTTGAAGCTTGTTCGCGTGCTCGCGCTTCCAACTCAGCATCATCCTGCCCGGGAAGGCGTCCGGAGCCTTGTCCACCATCGTATGGCAGTTCGCGCAGAGCATGACCAAGTTCTCGAAGGCTCCTCGTTCCTCCTTGCATAGACCCGGCTTAGCGCGAGGTCCGCCATCGTTGGCCGCGAACACGTGGGCCATCTCGGCGACGTGAATAGACTCGCCCGCCGCATCAACGAACAGATGGTTGGAGCATCCTGGGTTCTGACAGTAGCCGGCAGATGCGGCGAAGAGTCGGCGCTGCGTATGCGCATCAGGCGACGCGGCGCCTCTGGAGCAAGCCATTATGTTGTCCCTGTAAATCGCGTGTCATCGTGATCTTAATGTCGCAAGACGAGTCAGTACGACGTCCTTATGAGGCCTTCGAACTTTCGGACCTGGCGAACGAGGAAGAGATCGCGGGCTAGTTCCCCAATGTCCGCATCCAGCCTATTTCAGTCATCCGCCCACCCTCACTTCGCAAACCGCTTCCGCGTCAACGCCAACGCCACCCAAAACGCCACGCCCGCATACGCTGCCAGCACCGCCAGGTGCAGCAGCGGTTGGGTGGGCCAGGTGTCCATGAACAGGGGGCGCACCAGCGCCACCGCGTTGGCCAGGGGCAGGGCTTGGGCGATGGCGCGCACCACCTCGGGCAGTTGCTCCAGCGGAAAGAACACGCCGCTCAAAAACATCATGGGCGTGAGGAAGAGCGTGAAGTAATAGGTGAAGAAGTCGTAGCCTTTGGCCAGCGCGTTGAAGATCAGCGCGATGCAGCTGAAGGTGATGCCGGTCAGCAGCAAGATGGGCAGCGCCAACAAAAGCTTGGGGCTGTGGCTGATGCCCAGCGCGAGCATGACGCACAAAATGGCCGTGACGGTGAAGAGCGCCTTGAACGCGGCCCACAGCATTTCGGCCATGACCACGTCGTCGAGCGTGACCGGCGCGTTCATGATGCCGTCCCAGGTTTTTTGCACATGCATGCGCGAGAAGGCGGAATACAGCGCCTCAAAGGTGGCGGCGTTCATGGCGCTCATGCAAATGCTGCCGCTGGCCAGAAACAGGATGTAGGGCACCAACACGGTGGCGCCTTGCGCGTCGGTCATGCGCACCTCGCCCACCAGCGCGCCCATGCCGTAGCCAAAGGCCACCAGCCAGATCAACGGCTCGGCGATGTTGCCCACCAGGCTGGGGATGGCGAGTTTTTTCCACACCAGCCAATTGCGCAAAAACACTGGCCACCAGCGCAGCGACAGGCGGGGGGCGGACCAAGGAGAGGGAGACGTGGCATTCATAGGTGTATCCGGAGAAAGAGATGTTCAGGCCATGGTGCCGTGGGTCCGGCTTTGCCGGCCCACTGGCACCGCCCCCTTGAGGGGGTGACGGCGCGCAGCGCCGGCGCGGGGGTGGTCAACCATCATCACGGATTTGTCGGCCAGTGAGCTTGAGGAACAAGTCTTCCAAATTGGCCGGGCGGTGCAGGGTGCGCAGCGGGCGTTCGCCCAAAGCGGCCAACAGCGGGCGCGCGTCGCGGGTGTAGAAAAACACGGTCTCGCCGCTCACCTCCACCCGGCTGGCCAGTGCGCGCAGCGGGGCGTGTGCTTCGTCTTGTGCCAGCGCCAAGGCGCCGTGGCCATACACCTCCACCACGTCGGGCTCCAGGTGTTCGGCGATCAGTTCGCGTGGCTTGCCTTCGGCGATTTTGCGGCCTTGGTCGATCACCAGCAGGCGCGAACACAGGCGCTCGGCCTCGTCCATGAAGTGGGTGGTGAGCAAAATGCTTTTGCCTTGTTGCAGCAGGCGCTGCAGGCGTTCCCACATCAGGTGGCGCGCTTGTGGGTCCAGGCCGGTGGTGGGCTCGTCGAGCAGCAGCAGGTCGGGGTTGGCCACCAGCGAGCGCGCCAGGCTCAAGCGGCGCTTCATGCCACCCGACAGCTCGCCCGGCTTGGCTTGGGCTTTGTGGCTGAGCGCAGCAAACTCCAACAGCTCGGGGATGCGGGGGCGGATGGCGGCGTCTTTCAGGCCAAAGTAGCGGCCATACACCAGCAGGTTTTCGGCGCAGCTGAAATCGGGGTCGAGCGTGTCGAACTGGCTCACCACGCCCAGGCGCGCTTTGATGGCCAGCGCGTCGCGTGGCATTTGCAGGCCGAAGGCGCTCACATGGCCTTCGTCGGGCACGGTCAGGCCCAGGCACATGCGGATGGTGGTGGTTTTGCCCGCGCCGTTGGGCCCGATCACGCCCAGGCATTCGCCCGGCGCGATGGCAAAGGACAGGTCTTGCACGGCGGTGTGCTCACCAAAACGTTTGGTGAGTCGGTGGCATTCAAAAATGGTGTCTGGCATGCTCGCATTGTGCCGCCGCCCGGGCGCTGTGGCCGGGCCCGTGCGGGGGGCACGCATACAATGCCCGTCCCAGTGTTTTATTGCCCTTGCCGGCTGCCCATTGCCTGTGCCAGACGCTCTGTTTGTGCTGATTCAGCACCTGCTACCCAAGCGCGCCTTGACCGCTTTTGCCGGCTATTGCGCCAACGCCACCTGGTCGCCTTGGGTGCGCAACGTGATTCCGTGGTTCATTGGCCGCTACAAGGTGAATATGGCCGAGGCCGCCGAGCCCGACCACCGCCAGTACCGCACCTTCAACGAGTTTTTCACCCGCGCGCTCAAGTTCGGTGCCCGCCCGCTGGCCGACGCGCCCTGGGTGTGCCCCGTGGACGGCGCCATCAGCCAGATTGGCCCGATGGAGCGCGACCAGATTTTTCAGGCCAAGGGCCACCACTACAGCGCGCAGGCGTTGGTGGGCGGCGACGCCGAGCTGGCCGCGCAGTTTGCCGACGGGCATTTCGCCACCATTTACCTGAGCCCCCGCGATTACCACCGCATCCACATGCCGTGTGCGGGCACGCTGCGCCGCATGGTGCATGTGCCGGGCGAGTTGTTTTCGGTCAACCCCGCCACGGCGCGTGGGGTGCCGGGCTGGTTTGCCCGCAACGAGCGGGTGGTGTGGGTGTTTGACACCGCGCACGGGC
>CAMBOY010000011.1 GCA_945869245.1 Hydrogenophaga intermedia | reverse complement strand
GTGGCTGGCGATCGCGATGGGCAAACCCGCGTCGTCTTCTTCACCGTCACCGCCCTGCCCCTGCAGCAGCGCGATGCGTTCAAAAAACACCGCCATCACCGCCGGCGAGATGCCGTTGGCCTGCAAAAACTCGGCCGCAAAGCGGTCGGCCGCGCGCTCGGCGTCGCGCGAATAGGACTGCGTGGCCAGGGTGGCTGGCACAGTGGCCAGAAAGCCCGTGGCATCGCCCAGCACCACCCCCACCAACGCGCTGACCAAGCTGGAGCGCACCAGCAGATCGAGCCCGTCGCGGTGTGCCACATGGCCCAGCTCATGGGCCAAGATGCCTTGTATCGCGTCGGGCTGGTCGGCCAGCAGCGCCACCAGTTCGTCGGTCATGGCGATGGTGCCGCCCGGCAGCGCCAGGGCATTGGGGCCCAGGGCGGGGGCGCTGTGAAAGCTCAGCCGCCAAGCCGGCGCATCGCCCTGCGGGTAAGCGCCGCGCACCAAGCGCTCAAAGCGCTGGCGCATCGCGTCCTGCTGCTCGGCAGGCATCGTGCTGGGAAGCAGAAACACACCGGCGACCTGCTCATAAGCGGCGTCGCCCACCTTGGCCTCTAGGCCCGCCGGGATCAGCTGCACCAGCCCCCGGCTAAGCAAGGGCACACCCCACACCCAGGACGCGGCCAGAAACACCACACTGCCCAGCAGCGCCCAGACGGTGGCGCGCCAGCTTTGCTGCCAGCCCACCACGGGCGATTCCGGCCCGCCACTGGCTCGCCACCAAGCGTCCCATTCGGCGGCCTGGGCGTGCTGCAGCAAGCCACCGTCGGGCAGTTCGGTCTGGCGCTGCCCATGGGTCTGGCGCTCGGGCCAGCGCACCTGGGCGCGGGGGTAACGGCGCTCGCCCGTGGGGGTCTGCACCACCAGTGCATCGCCATCCAAACACACCGTGACCACATGGGCCTGCGGACTGCGGCCGTCGAACCACTCGGTGCTCAGCGTCGGTTGTGCCATCACAAGCCCATGTCCACACCAAAGAAGTCGCCTGCGGCGTCGCCCAACACCCCGGCGCGCTGAGCGGGCGCCTGTGCCACCCAGGTGTTCACATCGCCCTCGATGCGCACCGACACCGCCTCCAGCCGCAGCCGCGCGGTGTGGATGGCGGCAAAGGGCCAGTACAAGCCCAGGGTCACCACGATCAACAGCCAGTTGGCGAGATTAAGCGTGAACATATCGCGAAAGCGCAAGACGCTGGACAGTGCAATGTGGCGGCTGCGGGTCTGGCCCCAGACCAGGTTCTGCATGCGTGTCTTCCAGTACGGCAACAGCACCAGCGGGAACACGAGGTACACAGACCCTGCAGCAACCACCAGGCCGGCCATCGGACCCACTGACCCAAGAACCACTACGCCGACACCCATGAACAAAGACACCAGCAACACCAGACCGAACGCCTTAAGCCCAAGCACAACCATGGCGCCAGTCAGCGACGACACCGGCAGATGGGTTTTCTCAGCGGTGAACACATAGCCGCTGTGTTGATAGGCGTGCATGCGCGCCATCAACCAAGGAAAAAGAAGCATGAACACCACCATCAGCACACCAGCCATCGTCAGCAGATTGTTGACCCAGCCAAGCTCACTCCAACCAGGCGCTTCGGCCAGTGACACCATGGCCACCAACAGCACCGAAGGAATCCACAGCGGCAACATCACACGGTAGGCGTCGCGGGCAGAGCCAACAAAGTCAAACCGCACCCCCCGCCAGCTGGTGTTGCGCAGCCGGAACATGAGCGACGAGCGCCACAGCGCGGGCCACAACAGCGCCAGCACCAACAGCGGCAGCCAGGAAAACGCCGGCACAAAGTTCGACACCAGCCCATACACCCCGCCCAGCACCAACATCAGCAAGTAGCCGCGAAACATCTTCCATGGGTCGGCGTGAAAACCCAGCGCGCTGTCGCCCACCCAAGTGTTGCTGTGAAAGTAGGCCATGCGCCGCGCGCGGGCAAAAGGCCAGTACAGCGTCAGCGTCACCAGCGTCAGCAGCAGGTTGACGATCCAGATGCGGAAATACTCGCTGCCCGAACCGGTGAAGCGCAAGGGCATGTCGTGCACCGCTGGCGTGCTGCGCTGGTCCAGTGCCATCGCAGCATCTGCCGTGGGCCTGTGGTCGGACCCGACCACTGGTTCCTGCCAATCGCTCATGTGTTCTCCCACCACCGTGAATAAAACGAAAATGCTAACACCCGGGGGGAGTGCCTGGCGCGGCACAATTCACCTCTTGCCCACTGAAACCTTTGTATGGCCACCACACTGAGCGCCGACCGACCCAAATCCAACACCCCGCGCTCGCTGGGCGGCTTGCGCCCATTTCTCAGGCCCTACCGCTGGCAGATTGGCTTGGCCCTGGCGTTTTTGCTGCTGGCGGCCGGGGCGACGCTGGTGTTTCCCGTGGCGCTGCGCCATTTGGTCGACCAGGGCCTGTTGCCCGGGGACCGCAACGCCCAGGTGCTGGCGCTGCGCGGGCATTTTTTGGCGCTGTTTGGGGTGGCGATGGCGTTGGGTGTGTTTTCGGCGGCGCGGTTTTATTTGGTGAGCTGGCTGGGCGAGCGGGTGACCGCCGATGTGCGCAACGCGGTGTACGCCCGGGTGCTGCAGCAAAGCCCGGCGTTTTTTGAAACCACCCGCACCGGCGAAGTCTTGTCGCGCCTGACCACCGACACCACCCTGGTGCAAACGGTGGTGGGATCGTCGTTTTCCATGGGCCTGCGCAACGGCGTGATGGGCCTGGGCGCGCTGCTGATGCTGGTGTGGAGCCACCCCAGCGTGATGCTGGCGGTGCTGGCGGTGGTCGCTGGTGTGGTGCTGCCGGCCATGTGGTTTGGCCGGCGTGTGCGGCGCCTGTCGCGCGACAGCCAAGACCGCGTGGCCGACACCAGTGCGCTGGCGGGCGAAACACTCAACGCCATGACCGTGGTGCAGGCCTACACCGCTGAGGGGCGCGAAGCGCAGCGCTTTGCCGAGGCCAGCGAACGCGCCTTTGCCACCGCCGCACGCCGCAGCCGCGCGCGCGCGGTGCTGGTGGCCTTTGTGATTGTGGCCAACGCGGCGCTGATTCTGTGGGGCTTGTACCAAGGCACCCAGGCGGTGCTCGAAGGCCGCATGAGCGCAGGCGAACTCAGCCAGGCCGCGGTGTATGTGCTGATTTTTGCCGGGGCGGTGGCGGTGCTGGGTGAGGTGTATGGCGACTTGCTGCGCGCTGCGGGCGCCACCGAGCGGCTGATGGAGCTGCTGGCGGCCGACTCCCCGGTGCGCGAACCCGCACAGCCGCTGCCCTTGCCCGCACCGGCGGGCGGCAGCTCGCTGGCCCTGCGCGGCGTGACCTTCCATTACCCTTCGCGCCCGGAGCAAGCGGCGTTGCGCGAGCTGACGCTGGACGTGGCGCCAGGCCAAACGGTGGCCCTGGTGGGCGCCAGCGGCGCCGGCAAAACCACGCTGTTTCAGCTCCTGCTGCGCCAGTACGACCCACAAACCGGCGAGATTGCGCTCGATGGTGTGCCGATCCACCAACTCAGGCTCGCCGAGCTGCGCCAGCGCATCGGCATCGTGCCGCAAGACGCGGTGATTTTTTCGGCCAACGCGATGGAGAACATCCGCTACGGCCGCCCCGAGGCCAGCGACGCCGAGGTGCTGGCCGCCGCCCAAGCCGCTTTCGCCGACGAATTCCTGCGCACCCTGCCCGAGGGCTACCAGACCTTTTTGGGCGAGCGCGGCGTGCGCCTGTCGGGTGGGCAGCGCCAGCGCATCGCCATTGCGCGCGCCCTGCTCAAAAACCCGCCACTGCTGCTGCTCGATGAAGCCACCAGCGCGCTGGATGCACACAGCGAGCGCATGGTGCAAGCCGCTCTGGAAGCAGCCATGCGTGGCCGCACCACGCTGGTGATAGCCCACCGCCTGGCCACGGTGCAGCGCGCCGACCGCATTGTGGTGCTCGACCACGGCCGCGTGGTCGAGTCCGGCAGCCACGCCGAGCTGCTGGCAGCCGGCGGCACCTACGCCCGGCTGGCGGCGCTGCAGTTCTCGACTTGAGGCCAAAAGCGGGCGCCAGGCGCCGATCATGCGTTTAACGCATAACCCAAGGTCATCCCGGCCTTGGACGTCTCTGAAAGCTTTGCGTAAGCTCGCGCCCGTCGCTGACCCATCCGGGTGCGACCAACCTTTCAGAGAGACACACATGCCTACCCCCCAAGCGATGCAGCCAGCCACAAGCCCGGCCGCCTTCACCCACGCCCTGCCCTCCTACCTCAACCCCGAGCACCTGGGGCCTTGGGGCATTTACCTGCAGCAGGTCGACCGCGTCACGCCCTATCTGGGCAGCCTGGCGCGCTGGGTGGACACCTTGAAGCGTCCCAAGCGCACCCTGATCGTGGATGTGCCGATCCACCTGGACAACGGCACGGTGGCCCATTTCGAGGGCTATCGGGTGCAACACAACACCAGCCGTGGCCCGGGCAAAGGCGGCGTGCGCTTTCACCAGGACGTGACCCTGTCCGAGGTGATGGCGCTGTCGGCCTGGATGTCGATCAAGAACGCGGCGGTGAATGTGCCCTACGGTGGCGCCAAGGGCGGCATCCGGGTCGATCCGCGCCAGCTCTCCAAAGGTGAACTGGAGCGCGTGACCCGCCGCTACACCAGCGAAATCGGCATCATCATTGGCCCGACCAAAGACATTCCGGCCCCCGACGTCAACACCAACGAACAGGTGATGGCCTGGATGATGGACACCTACTCCATGAACGAGGGCTCCACATCCACGGGTGTGGTCACCGGCAAACCGGTGGACCTGGGGGGCTCGTTGGGCCGGCGTGAAGCCACCGGGCGCGGCGTGTTCACCGTGGGCGTGGAAGCGGCCAAACACACCGGCATGGACATCAGCACCGCGCGCGTGGCGGTGCAAGGCTTTGGCAATGTGGGCGGTGTGGCGGCCAAGCTCTTTGCGGCGGCGGGCGCTCGGGTGGTGGCGGTGCAAGACCACGGCGGCACCCTCTACCGCGAAGCCGGTCTGGACGTGGCGGCCCTGCTGGCGCATGTGGCGCAACACGGCTCGGTGGCTGGTTTTGCCCAGGCCGAGGTGATCGACAACGACGCCTTTTGGGACGTGCCCTGCGACATCCTGATTCCGGCCGCGCTGGAACAACAAATCACGCAAGCCAATGCTGGCCGCATCCAGGCCAAGATGGTGATTGAAGGGGCCAACGGCCCAACCACACCCGAGGCCGACGACATCTTGCACGACCGGGGCATTCTGGTCTTGCCCGATGTGATCGCCAACGCCGGTGGCGTGACGGTGAGTTACTTTGAATGGGTGCAGGATTTCTCCAGCTTCTTCTGGAGCGAAGACGAAATCAACGCCCGGCTGGTGAAGATCATGCAAGACGCTTTTGCCGCCGTGTGGCAAGTGGCCGACGCCAACAAGGTCAGTCTGCGCACCGCCACTTTCATCGTGGCGTGCAAGCGCATCTTGCACGCGCGCGATCTGCGCGGGCTCTACCCCTGAGCCGCCAACGCCGGTGTCAGCGCCGCGGCGCGCGCCGGCGTTACCACCCGCCCGCACAGCCCGCAGTGCGTACACTGCGGGCTTTTGTTTTGTCCGTTCAGGAGACCCGATATGTCCGTCTACAACCAACTGCAAGCCCTCCACATCACCCTGCCGCCGGTGGCGGTGCCCGCTGCGGCCTATGTGCCCTTTGCCCAAACGGGCAAGCTGGTGTTTTTGAGCGGCCACATCGCCAAACGCGATGGCGCCGCCTGGGTGGGCCAGCTGGGCCTGACCATGACCACCGACGAAGGCAAGGCCGCCGCCCGCGCCGTGGCCGTTGACCTGATGGGCACACTGGAGGCCGCCTGCCGCGCCGCCGGCACCGACCTCAATGGTGTGAAGCGCATCGTCAAGGTGATGAGCTTGGTCAACAGCACCGCCACCTACACCGAACAACACTTGGTGACCAACGGCTGCAGCGAATTGTTCGGTCAGGTGTTTGGTGGCACCGTGGGCGCACACGCCCGCAGCGCGTTTGGCGTGGCGCAGTTGCCCATGGGCGCGTGCGTGGAAATCGAGCTGATCGCCGAGCTGGCCTGAGGACAGCCCCGTGCAAGCCGTTGAGCTGCCACACGCCTATCGGCTGATCAACCACGGGCCCACCGTGCTGGTGGGCTCGGCCCACGCCGGGCGGGTGAATGTGATGGCCGCCGCCTGGGCCATGCCGCTGGACTTTGACACGCCCAAAGTGGCGGTGGTGGTGGACAAAGCCACGCTGACCCGCCAGCTGATCGACGCCTCGGGCGTGCTGAGTCTGAACGTGCCCTGTGTGGCGCAGGCCGCCCTGACCCGCGCGGTCGGGGGTGAAAGTGGGCTGGAGCACCCGGACAAACTGGCGCGTTGTGGTGTGGAGTGGAGCACCGGCGCGCTCACCAGTGCGCCGCTGGTGCAAGGCTGCATCGCCCAAATGGAATGCCGGGTGTTGCCCGCCACCGCCTATGTGGCTGGCCCACACGATCTGATCTTGGCCGAGGTGCTGGCCGCCTGGGCCGACCCCCAGGTGTTTGCCAACGGGCGCTGGCAGTTTGAGCGCGCCGCACCCGCCCTGCGCAGCCTGCACCATGTGGCAGGCGGCCACTTCTACGCGATCGGCGAAGTCATCGCGCCCGCCTGAGCGCCGTGTGCGTCAGTGGGCGGGTTCGCGAAAGCGCTGCACCAGGTGGACCACACCCACCACCACCGCACCGGCCATCACACCCACCACGCCACCCACCAGATTGTTGGCCAAGGCGCCGAGGGTGTCCCAGGCCGCGGTGGCGTGCTCCACCGCGTGGCCCAGCGCTGGCACGCCGTGCAGCAAGATGCCGCCGCCCACCAGGAACATGGCGGCCGTACCCAGCACCGACAAAGCCTTCATCAGCTTGGGCGCCAACAACAGCAGACCACGGCCCAGCGCCTGAGCGGTGGCCGACGCGCGGCGGCTGAGCGCCAGTCCGGCGTCGTCGAGTTTGACGATACCCGCCACCAGTCCGTACACCCCCACGGTCATCAGCACAGAGATGCCGACCAGCACCGCCACCCGCTGGGCGAACGGGGCGGTGGCGACCGCCCCCAGGGTGATGACAATGATCTCGGCCGACAAAATGAAGTCGGTGCGCACCGCGCCTTGGATCTTGTCTTTTTCAAAAGCCACCATGTCCACTTGGGGGCTTTGCACCGCTTCCACCAATTCGCTGTGGTGGGCATCGTCCTGAGCGCGGCTGCGCAGCCACGCGTGCAGCAGCTTTTCGGCACCTTCAAAACACAGAAACAAGCCACCCGCCATGAGCAGCGGCGTGATCAGCCAGGGAACAAAGGCGCTGATCAGCAACGCCGCCGGCACCAGGATCGCCTTGTTGAGCAGGGAGCCTTTGCACACCGCCCACACCACTGGTAGTTCGCGATCGGCGTTCACACCAGTGACCTGCTGGGCGTTGAGCGCCAAGTCATCGCCCAGCACACCGGCGGTTTTTTTGGCCGCCATTTGGGTCATGGCCGTCACATCGTCGGCTGCGGCCACGCTCTGGCGCGCGGCCACTTTGGTCATGGTCGCCACGTCGTCGAGCAAGGTGGCGATGTCGTCGAGCAGGACGAGCAGACTAGAAGCCATGTATATATCAAAAGTATTAAAAGTTCGCACTGTAGCAGGCGCGCATGACGCCTCCTTTGCGCGAGTGTCAGCCCGGCCAGACGGTGGGAAACAGCGGGTCGTCCAGCTCTGCGCCGGCGGGCAGGCGCTCTTGCAAGCCAGCGAACGGCGGCGATGTGCGCCAGGAGCGCGGCGCATGGCGCGCGTCGTCGCCCACATAGCGCGCCGAAAACACCCGCCGGCGCAGCCCCGGCCCGGTGCCGCTGCTGGCGTGCAGGCTGAGCATATGAAACGCCACGCAGTCACCCGGCTCCAGCGCCCAAGCCAGCTGGCGGTAGCGCTCGGGTTCAGCGTCGATGTGCGGCAGTTCGGCCAGCGTGCCTTCGGGAAACCATTTGGCCTGCTGGTCGCGAAAGGTGCGCGGCATGTACCAAGTGCCGCTGTGCGAGCCGGCCACAAAGCGCAAGGTGCTGGCCTGCGGCACTGAGTCCACCGGTATCCAGAAGCTCACGTTTTGTGCACCGCTGACGTTGTAATAGGGCTGGTCTTGGTGCCAAGGGGTGGGCTGCCGTGTGCCCGCCTCTTTGGTCAACATGTGGTCGTGGTACAGGCGCACCCGCTCGCTCTTCATCAGCTGCGCGGCAAGGTGCGGCAGCGCCGAGTGACGCAGGATGCGCTCGTAGTCGGGGTTGTGCTGCCAGGTGCAGAAGTCCTCAACAAACCGGCCCGGATCGTCGGGTTCGCTGGCCACCAACGCCAAGGGGCTGGGTTCGGCCAAGTTGCGTTCGATGCCGCGGGCGAGCGTGGCCAGTTCGTCGGCGCTGAAGACGCCACGCAACACCACCGCGCCATCGCGGGCGTAGGCGCCGATGGTGTCGGTGGGCAATGCGAACAATCGGGCTGTCATCAACCCACCCATTGGCGGGCGTTGCACCACAAGCGCATCCAGGGGCTCAAGGCTTCGATGCCGCCGGTGGCGGCCAAGTCGGTCCAACTCATCTGCGCGTTGCGGAACACCCGCTCGGGGTGCGGCATCATGGCGGTGAAACGGCCGTCGGCCGTGGTCACCGCCGTCAAGCCACCGGCGCTGCCGTTGGGGTTGAACGGGTATTGCTCGGTGGCCGCACCGGTATTGTCGACAAAACGCATGGCGCCAATGGCCTTGTCGGCATGGCCCCGGTATTTGAAGTTGGCATAACCCTCGCCGTGCGCCACCGCAATCGGCAAGCGGCTGCCGGCCATGCCTTGCAAGAACAGGCTGGGCGACTCCAGCACTTCGACCATGCTCAGGCGCGCCTCAAAACGTTCGCTCTGGTTGGTGGTGAAACGAGGCCAGTCTTGTGCGCCGGGAATGATGTCGGCCAGCTCGGCAAACATCTGGCAGCCATTGCACACGCCCAAGCCAAAAGTGTCGGCCCGGCCAAAAAAGGCCTGGAACTGCTCGGCCAGCACCGAATTAAAGGTGATGGAGCGCGCCCAGCCAATGCCTGCGCCCAGTGTGTCGCCGTAGCTAAATCCACCGCAGGCCACCACGCCCTTGAAGTCGGCCAGCTGGGCCCGGCCGCTTTGCAGGTCGGTCATGTGCACATCAAACGCTTCAAAGCCGGCTTGGGTGAAGGCGTAGGCCATTTCCACATGCGAGTTCACGCCCTGCTCGCGCAGGATGGCCACCTTCGGTTTGCTCAGGTTCAAGAACGGCGCGGCCACGTTGTCAGCCGGGTCGAAGCTCAGCGCCACATGCATGCCTGGGTTGTTCGGTGCGCCGGCTGCCGCGTGTTCGCTGTCGGCGCAAGCCGGGTTGTCGCGTTGCTGGGTGATTTTCCAGCTCACGCTGTCCCACACCTGGTGCAAATCAAACAAACTGGCACTGAAAATGGCCTTGGTGTCGCGCCAAATTTGCAGCTGGCCTTTGCCCACATCCATGACGGACGAATCAGGGCGGGTCTTGCCAATGAAGTGGCTGTGTTTGGACAGGCCAAACTCGCGCAGCGTCTGCATCACATCGTTGCGCTGATCGGTGCGCACTTGCAGCACCACACCCAGCTCTTCGCTGAACAGCGCCTTGACGGTGAGTTCTTCGCGGCGCGCACTCACCTGCTGCGCCCAGTTCTTGGCGTCGCCCGTGTCCATGCGGCTGTCGCTGATGCCGTCACCTTCTGTGACCAGCATATCGATGTTCAGCGCCACACCCACCTGGCCGGCAAACGCCATTTCAGCCACCGCCGCCAGCAGACCGCCGTCGCTGCGGTCGTGGTAGGCCAAAATTTTGCCGTCGCGGCGCAAGACGTTGATCGCGTCCACCAAGCGCACCAGATCTTGCGCATCTTCCAGGTCGGGCACCTCGTTGCCGCTTTGCCCCAGGGTCAGGCCCAGCACACTGCCGCCCATGCGGTTGCGGCCACGGCCCAAGTCCACCAGCACCAGTGTGGTGTCCTCAAGGGTGCGGTCAAGTTGCGGCGTGAGCGTGCCCCGCACATCGGCCAGCGTGGCAAAGGCGGTCACGATCAAACTCACGGGTGACGTCACTTTGTGCTTTTCGCCGCCGGCCTGCCATTGGGTGCGCATCGACAAGCTGTCTTTGCCCACCGGAATGCTCACGTTGAGCGCTGGACACAGTTCCATGCCCACCGCTTTCACCGTCTCGTACAGCGCGGCGTCTTCGCCGGGCTCGCCACAGGCCGCCATCCAGTTGGCCGACAGCTTGACACGCGGCAACTCGATGGGCGCGGCCAGCAAGTTGGTGATGCTCTCGGCCACCGCCATGCGGCCCGAAGCCGCAGCGTTGATGGCCGCCAGCGGCGTGCGCTCGCCCATGCTCATGGCCTCGCCTTGCAGACTGGCGTAGTCGGCCAGCGTCACCGCCACATCGGCCACCGGCACTTGCCAAGGGCCCACCATCTGGTCGCGGTGCGTCAGGCCACCCACGCTGCGGTCGCCAATCGTCACCAGAAAGCGCTTGGACGCCACCGTGGGGTGGCTCAGCACATCAATCACGGCCTTTTGCACATCCACGCCGGTCAGGTCCATCGGCTGGAAGGCGCGCTGCACGGTAGTCACATCGCGGTGCATCTTGGGCGGTTTGCCCAGCAGCACGTCCATCGGCATGTTGACTGGTGCCTCCACGCTCCCCGCTTCGCGTGGTTCGCTGCCCCCCGAGGGGGCTGTGCTGGCTTGGGGCGGCCCGGCGCGGCGCACGGCGTCTTCCTCACCCAGGAAAAGCTGGCGCTCTTCAGTGGCCACGCCCACCACCGCAAACGGGCAGCGCTCGCGCTCACAGAATGCACGGAACTGATCCAGCGACTCGGGCGCAATCGCCAACACATAACGCTCCTGGCTTTCGTTGCACCAGATTTCCTTGGGCGCCAAGCCGCTTTCTTCCAGCGGCACGGCGCGCAGGTCAAAGCGGGCACCGCGCCCGGCGTCGTTCACCAGCTCGGGGAAAGCGTTGGACAAACCACCCGCGCCCACATCGTGAATGAACAAAATCGGGTTGTGATCGCCCAGCGCCCAGCAGTGGTTGATCACCTCTTGCGCACGGCGCTCGATCTCGGGGTTGCCGCGCTGCACCGAGTCAAAGTCCAGCTCGGCGGCGTTGGTGCCGCTGGCCATGGAGCTGGCGGCGCTGCCGCCCATGCCAATCTTCATGCCCGGGCCGCCCAACTGAATCAGCAAGGTGCCGGCGGGAAAGTCGATCTTCTTCGTGAGGCACGCGTCGATCTGCCCCAGACCACCCGCGATCATGATGGGCTTGTGGTAGCCGCGTTGCACACCGCCCACTTCGGCCTCGTACTCGCGGAAATAACCCAGCAAAGTGGGCCGGCCAAATTCGTTGTTGAAGGCCGCGCCACCCAGCGGACCTTCGGTCATGATCTGCAGCGGGCTGGCCATGTGATCGGGCTTGCCGCCGGGCTGGTCGCTCAAACCACCCCAGAGTTTGGACACGGTAAAACCGGTCAGGCCCGCTTTGGGCTTGGAGCCGCGGCCCGTAGCGCCCTCGTCGCGGATCTCGCCACCTGCGCCGGTGGATGCGCCCGGGTACGGCGAAATGGCGGTGGGGTGGTTGTGGGTTTCCACCTTCATCAATATGTGGTGCTGCGCGGTCTCGGCCACATAGGCCGGTGCGGCGTCGGTGCGGTCCAGACGTGCCACAAAACGCTCCAGCGTGTGGCCTTGCATGATGGACGCGTTGTCCGAATACGCCACCACCGTGTGCTGCGGGCTGGTCTGGTGGGTGTGGCGGATCATGCCAAACAGGCTCTTGTCCTGCGCCACACCGTCGATGGTGAATTGCGCATTAAAAATCTTGTGCCGGCAGTGTTCGCTGTTGGCCTGCGCAAACATCATCAGCTCCACATCGGTGGGGTTGCGGCCCAAACCGGTGAAGGCATGGACCAAATAGTCGATCTCGTCGTCGGCCAGCGCCAAGCCCCAGTCGCGGTTGGCGCGCTCCAAGGCCGCGCGGCCGCCACCGAGCACATCGACCCGCTCCATCGGAGCGGGCGTGAGTTCGGTGAACAGGGCTTGCGCCTGCGCGCGGTCCACGCTCACCGACTCGGTCATGCGGTCGTGCAAGACGGCGGCAGCGGCTTGCAGTTGCGCCGCGCTCAAACTCGCCTGACCCAGCAGGCCCGACTTGAGGCCCAGGCGGAACTCCACCAGCCGCTCCACCCGGTGCAGCGGCAGGCCGCAGTTGCGCGCAATGTCGCTGGCCTTGGAAGCCCAGGGCGACACGGTGCCCAGTCGGGGCATCACACACAGCAGCGGCGCACCGGCTTTTTCGGCCGCCGCGTGCGCGGGCGCCACCGGGTCGCCATAGGTCAGCAGGTGTGCCAAGCGCTCCAGGGTGCCCGCATCGGGCTCGGCGTCGAACGAGGCCAGATGCACAAAGCGGGCGGTCACCGCGACGATCTTGTCGCTGACGGCCTGCAGGCGCGGCAACAGGGCTTGGGATTTGAAATCGCTGAGGGCGTTGCCGCCCTCGAAGAAGCGCAGATGCAGGGACACAGTGGGGCCTGGGTGCGTTGACTCGCCCCCGCCTGGGCTGGCCCCCGTGGCCCTCCCGGCGTGGGGGGATGGGTGAAAACCCGCGATTTTACCGGGCGCCGCCGCCTTGCCCGAAGGCGCTGCGGGGTTTTACCGAACGGGCCCGAGCCCCATCAACGGGCCGCGTACCATGGGTGCGCGTCAGGCTCGCCTTGCCACGCCCCAGTGGCGTACCCCATTCTCACGCCCTGCACGACACGCCCAACACCCGCCCCACCCCAGCACACCATGCCCACACAGCCCCTGAGACACCTGGTTCTGGTCCTGGGCGACCAGCTCGACCTAGAGGCATCGGCTTTTGATGGTTTTGACCCCACCCACGACGCCGTGTGGATGGCCGAAGCGGCAGAAGAATCCACCCACGTCTGGTCCAGCAAACAGCGCACCGCGCTGTTTCTGAGCGCCATGCGCCACTTTGCCCAGGCTCTGCGCACAGCCGGCCGCCCCCTGCACTACCACCGGCTCGACGACAGCGGCGCCGTGGCCGAACTCCCCAGCCTGGGCGCCAAGCTGCAAGCCGATCTGGCCCGCCTGGCACCCCAGCGGGTGGTGATGACCGCACCAGGCGACTGGCGCGTGCTGCAAGACATTCGGGCGGTGGTGGAGACAGCCGGCCTGATGCTGGAGATCCGCGACGACCGCCACTTTTTCACCACCGTGCGCGAATTTGCGGCCCACGCCAAAGGCCGCAAATCGCTGCGGCTGGAGTATTTCTACCGCGAACTGCGCCAACGCCACCACATCTTGATGGACGGCAACCAGCCAGCGGGTGGCCAGTGGAACTTCGACGCCGACAACCGCGCGTCCTTTGGCCCCCAAGGCCCCGGTGCGCTGCCGCCGCGCGCCATGTTCGAGCCCGACGCCACCACCCGCGAGGTGCTGGCCCTGGTCCAGACCCGCTTCGCGCAGCACCCGGGCACGCTCGACAGCTTCGCTTGGCCTGTGACACGCGAACAGGCGCTGCAGGCCTTGCAGCGCTTTGTCGAACAACGGCTGCCCCTGTTTGGCCGCTATGAGGACGCGCTGTGGCCGGGCGAGCCCTGGCTCTACCACTCGCAGCTGTCGGCGGCCATGAACCTCAAGCTGCTGGGCGCCCGCGAAGTGGTGCAGGCGGTCGAGTCCGCTTACCGCGCGGGACAGGTCCCGCTGGCCAGCGCCGAGGGCTTTATTCGCCAGGTCTTGGGCTGGCGCGAATACGTGCGCGGCATCTACTGGACCCAAATGCCGAACTATCTGCAGCGCAACGCGCTGGACGCTCAGCAAGAACTGCCGGCCTGGTTCTGGACCGGTCAGACCGACATGGCCTGCCTGCGCGACGCCATCACCCAAACCCTGGAACACGGCTACGCCCACCACATTCAACGCCTGATGGTCACCGGTCTGTACGCCCTGCTCTTGGGCGTGCGACCACAGCAGGTGCACCGCTGGTATCTGTCGGTGTATGTGGACGCAGTGGAATGGGTGGAACTGCCCAACACCCTGGGCATGAGCCAATACGGCGACGGCGGCCTGATGGCCAGCAAGCCCTATGTGGCGACCGGCAAATACATCCAGCGCATGGGCGGGCCTTGCACCAGCTGCCGCTACGACCCCGCGCTGCGCGACGGCGAGCGCGCCTGCCCGTACACCACGCTGTACTGGGACTTTTTGATGCGCCACGAGGGCCTGCTGGCGGGCAACGCGCGCATGGCACTGCAGGTGAAAAACGTGGCCCGGCTGAGCGCCGAACAAACACAAGCGGTGACTGAGCGCGCACACGCGATTCGCCGTGGCGAGGTGGGCGCCAGCGCGCCACCGTTGGCCTGAGCTCACAAAAACCCTCAACTTCGGGTCCAACCCAAGCGGTTGTGTTCCCCGGTTTGGCTCCCGCGCAGCACGTACCGTGCACAGTTCAAACTGCAGGGACTGTCGCATCAGGACCGCGCTTGGGCCAGCTCCCTGACACAGTGCGCCTGCTTGCGGAAGGGGTCCTACTTGGCTGGGGCAGGTGCCGCGCCGTCGTGGACGAGCCGCCCGTCCACCAGTTCGAGCACGCGGTCGCAGCGGGCGGCCAGTCGCGTGTCGTGCGTCACCACCAGAAAGGACGTCTTCAGCTCGGCGTGCATTTTCCGCATCAGCGCGAAAACCTCGTCGGCCGAGGCCGTGTCCAGGTTGCCGGTGGGCTCGTCGGCCAGCACCAGCGGGGGTTCAAGCACCAGGGCGCGCGCGATCGCCACGCGCTGCTGCATGCCGCCGGACAACTCGCCCGGGCGCTTGTCCATCGCATCGCCCAGACCGACGGCAGACAGCATGGCACGCGCACGTTCGCGCTGAGCCGCCGTGATGTGGCCCTCGCGCATCAGGGCCGGCAATGTCACGTTCTCCAGCGCGCTGAAGGCGGGCAGCAGATGGTGGAACTGGAACACGAAGCCCAGCGTGGAACGCCGGCGCAGCGTGAGCGCGGCGTCGTCGAGTCCGCCCACCTCTTCGCCATCGATGCGGTAGCTGCCGGCCGTCATGTGCTCGAGCAGGCCCACGATGTTCAGGAGCGTGCTCTTGCCCGAGCCCGACGGGCCGATCAGGGCAGCGAACTCGCCCCGGCCGATGCGACACGACACGCCGTGCAGCACCTCGGCTTCGTTCGGCAGGCCGAGGTTGTAGCTCTTGCGCACGCCGTCCAGTTCCAACAGCACGGCGGGTGTGGCCGCCAGGGCGGGTGTGCTCATAGGCGGATCGCTTGCGCCGGGTCGAGCCTGGCGGCGCGGCGCGCTGGCGCCACCGCGGCGAGCACGCCGCACACCGTGGCGATGGCGGCCACGCGCAGCGCCAACGCGGGCTCCAGCGTGATGTTGAAGAGCGGCAGACCGTCGGAGCCGAGCACGAAGGTCGTGAAGGCCCAGATCAGCAGCACCGCGAGCAGCACGCCGAGCGCCGAGCCCAGCGCACCGACGATCGCGCCCTGCAGCAGGAAGATGCGCAGCACCTGGCCCTGGGTAGCGCCCATCGCGCGCAGGATGCCGATCTCGCGCCGCTTCTGCACCACCGACACCACCAGAACGCTGGCAATGCCCAGCACCACGACGACCATCACCACACCGCGGATCACCGACGTGCTCACCGACTGCGCATTCAGCGCCGACACGAGTTGCGCGTTGGCCTGTTGCCAGCTCTCGGCCTTGTAGGGCCAGCGCGCGGCGAGGTCGTCCGCCAGCGTCTGCGCCGACCAGATGTCGACCAGCGTCAGGTCCAGTTGAGTGGCACCGCCGGGCAGGCCGGCCAGGCTCTGCGCCGTGCGCAGTGGCACGATCACCGTGCGCCGGTTGAGTTCGCGCACACCCAAGTCCACCAGCGCCGTGACGCGCAGCGAGTCGCTGACGCCGCCGGTAACGATGCCGACGCGGTCACCGACGCGCACGCCCAAGTCGTCGGCGAGTTCGCGGCCGATGATGCCCTCGCCGGGCTCCAGCCGCGCCGTGCCGTCGACGACCTTGGAGCGCAGGCTGACGATCCGGTCGTAGCGGTCGAGGTCCACGCCCACCAGCGCAATCGCCTTGGACGCCTCGCCGCGCGTCGCCAGGCCGGCGGCCGACACCATCGGCGAGACCGCCGCCACCTCCGGCATGGCTTCGAGCAGGGGCACCAGCAACTGCCAGTTGCCGATGGAGCGCGGCCGCTGCGCGCGCGGTTGTGTCTGCACCAGTTCAGCGGTGCCGGCGCTGACTGGCGCGCGCGCGGCCAGCACCACGTCGTCGAGCGGGCTCAGCGTCAGGTGCGCCTGGGCACCCAGGGTCTTCTCGATGGTGTTCTGTTGCAGCCCGGTGATCAGCGCCGAGATATAGGCCACGACGGCCACGCCCGCGGCCACGCCGACGATGATCAGCATCGTTTGCATGCGCCCTTCGCGCAGGAAGCGTGTGGCGACGCGGCGTTCGAATCCGAACATCATGGGGGTGCCATCAGCGGCCCGTCGTATGGTTCATCGCAGCGCCGGCGACTTCCTTCGTGCCTTTGCCAGTCTGGGGCAGCGCCGCCACCGCAGGCGTGCCAGCGGTGTCGACGCGCACCCGCTGGCCAGGAAGCGGTGCCGTGCCGATCAGCACCCGCTCGCCCTCGCTCAGGCCTTCGATCACCTCGGCCGCGTCCAGCGTGCGCAGCCCCAGGCGCACCTGGCGCGTCTCGACCCGCCCGTCGCGCTCGAGCCAGACGCTGAAACCCGTCGATTCGTCGCCACGCAGTGCGCTGGTCGGCACCACCAGCGCCCGCTCGCTGCGTGCGGTCTCCACTTCCACCGACAAGGTCATGTCCTCGCGCAGGAAGGCCGGCGTGGGCGGTGGCAGCGAGAACTTGACCTCAATCGCTCCGCGCTGCGCATCGACCAGCGGTGCGATGGACAGCACCGCGGCCGCGAACCGCTGCGCCGGGTAGGCGTCGGGCAGCACACCGGCCGTCTGGCCGGGCTGGAGTTGCCCCAGGTAGCGCTCATCCACCTGCGCCACGAGCTGCAACGGACCGGCGAGCGCCAGGCCGAGCAGCGCGCGACCGGGCTGCACGATCTGGCCGGGCTCGACCAGGCGCGAGAGCACACGCGCATCGGCCGGCGCGGTGAGCACGGCCTCGGCCAAGCGCGCCTCGGCGGCGGCGCGGGCGGCACTGGCCAGCGCCAGCTGTGCCTGTGCTTGGGCCACGTCGGTGCCCGGCTCGGCATTGGCGGCGCTCTGCGCGCGTGCGGCATCCAGTTGCGCCTGTGCCACCGCCGCCGCGCGACGCACCTCGTCCAGTCGCGCTTCGCTGAGAAAGCCCTTGGCCACCAGGTCCAACGTACGCTTGAGTTCGGCTTGCGCGGCCAACCGCACCGACTCCGCCTGCGCCACACCGGCCTGCACCGCGCTGCGGCCGGTGCTGCGCAAGCCCGCCAGGCGCGCGGCGGCCTGGCGTTCGCCGGCCTGGCTTTGCGCCAGCGAGGCCAGCAACTCGTCGCTCTCGAGCCGCACCAGCACGTCACCGGCCTTGACCAGCGCGCCTTCGGCCACGGCCACTTCCAGCACGCGCCCGGTGAGGGTGCTGCCCAGCTCGACGCGCGACGCGGTGGCCACACGCGCGGAAAACTGCAGGGTCCGCACCAGCGGCGCCATCTGGGCGCTGACCGCCGGCACCAAGGGGGCGCGGGTCGTCCACCATGTGCCGAGGGCCACAAGAAGGACTGCGATCAAAGCCACGATGGCGAGAACAGAGCGGCGTGACATGGTGTCCATTGTGGACCCAATCTGCTCGGGCAACGTCGGATGCCCAAGCACGGCCATACTGAGTCGTCCCGGGAATCGCAGAGGCTGGTTGGTTCAAGTCAGGCCTCCACCGCAGGGGTCAGAGTGGCGAGTGGCCGGTGGTAGTTGGTCTCTCGAAGGCTTGGCCTGTCGATAAAAGCGAAGCACTTCGGTTCGTAGAAAAGCCAAGCGCAGCAAGGGCTTGGCGTGCACACAAAACGGTGGCTAAGCCACCCTTTTTTGTGTCTTGCGGCGCTTACTGCAAGGGCTCTTTGAACACGTCGAGCGCGGGCAAGGGCAGCACCTCAATGCCCTCTTCGATCAGCTCCATCGCCTGCTGGGGCGTGGCCTGGCCGCGTACCGCCCGCTCCTCGGCGTCGCCGTAGTGCATGGCGCGCACCTCGGTGGCAAAACGCTCGCCCACGTCCTCGGTTTTGGCCATCAGCGTGCGCACCGCTTGCAGCCACTGCGCCTGCAAGGCGGCGGGCACATGCGACACCGCAGCGGCATCTGGCTTGGCAGACGCTGGCGGCTCGTTCGAACGCGCAGACTTGAGGTTGAGACGCGGTGCCGAAAGCATTTTGTGCACCGTGGCCGAGCCACACATGGGGCAGGTGAGCAGGCCGCGTTCACCCTGCTGCACAAAGTCGTCTTCGGAAGCGAACCAGCCCTCAAAACTGTGCTGGTGCTCGCATTGGAGGTTCAACACTTTCATGGGGTCACATTATCCGGCGTGGCCTGCCAGTCCAGCGTCCAATCGCCGCGCAAGACCTGGGACAACCACAGGGCACCGGTGAGGGTCTTGCCGTCGGTGATGCGCCCGTCGCGGCAGGCCTGCAGCAGCTCGGCGGGGGTGGCAGTAAACACCTCAAGGAACTCGCCCGCGTCGAGTTGGCGCGGCCCCAGGGTCAGACCACGCGCGAACCAGATGTGAATGCGCTCGTCCGAATAGGCGATGGTGGGCGCGTGGCAACCGGCGTAGGCCCATTCGCGCGCCTGGTAGCCGGTTTCTTCGCGCAGCTCGCGCTGGGCGCAGGCCAGCAAGGGCTCGTCGGCGTCGCGCTTGCCGGCCGGGAACTCGATCATGACCTCGCGCATGGGATGGCGGTATTGCCGCTCCAGCACCACACGGCCATCGTCCAGACAGGGAATGACCATCACCGCACCGGGATGCAGCACGTATTCGCGGGTGGCGGTGGCGCCGTCGGGCAGGCGCACGGTGTCGCGCACCACACGCAAAAAATGGCCCTGCAACACCGACTCGCGGGACAGGGCCTGTTCGTTCAGATGGTCTGACATGCGGTCAGTGCTTGGACTTGTACAGGTAGCGCCAAACAAAACCGGGGAAAGCGAGGGTCAAGAACAGCGCGGCGGTGGTGGCGTAAAACTCCCACCCCTGGGGATAGATTTGGCCACCGTAATGCTCCAACCCGAGGCCGACTGCGCCCACCACACCATACAAAACCACCAATTCCAGCACATGATGACCCAAATGCTTGGGCTGCGCCTTGGGCCACAGAGCAAGCCACCGGTTGTTCACAAACGGCAAGTTGGCGCCCAGCAGCGCCACCGCCAAGACCAGCCAAACGGCGGTGTCGTGGGGCATTCCATGCACTCCTGAAGAGACCGCTGTCAGGCCAACAATTGGGCAATGGCCTGGGCGCACAAGGCCATCAGACCACCGGGGACCACCCCCAGCAACAGCACCAAAGCGCCGTTGACCGACAAGACGGCACGCACGTCGGCCCCGGCTTCGATGCCAGCGGTCTGGCTGGGTTCATCAAAGTACATCACTTTGACCAAGCGCAGGTAGTAGAAGGCGCCGACCAGCGACATCATCACGGCAAACACCGCCAGGCCCACATAGAAGGCGCTCGGCGCGGCCAACAAAGCCTGCAACACCGACAGCTTGGCATAGAAACCCACCATCGGGGGCACACCAGCCAGGGAGAACATGCAGACCGCCATGACGCCGGCGTACAGCGGGCTGCGCTGGTTCAGGCCGGCCAGATCGCTGACTTCTTCGGATTCAAATCCCTTGCGCGAGAGCAGCAGAATGACACCAAACGTGCCCAAGGTGGTCAGCACATAGGTGATCACGTAAAACATGCCCGAGGCGTAGGCGTTGGCCATATTGCCTTGGTCGCCGCCGACCACACCGGCCACCAGCGCCAGCAGCAAAAAGCCCATCTGCGCGATAGTGGAAAACGCCAGCATGCGCTTGAGGTTGGTCTGGGCGATGGCGGCGAGATTGCCCACCAGCAGCGAGACCACCGCCAGCACCGCCAGCATGCCTTGCCAGTCGAACGCCAGGGGAGCCATGCCTTCGACCAGCAAACGGATGACGATGGCAAAAGCGGCCAGCTTGGGCGCGCCACCAATCATCAGCGTCACCGCAGTGGGCGCGCCGTGGTACACGTCGGGCACCCACATGTGGAAAGGCACCACACCCAGCTTAAAGGCCAGGCCAGCCACCACAAACACCAAGCCGAGCACCAGCACCTGCTGCGAGCCTTTGAGAGTGGCTTCACCGCCAGCGATGGCCTGCACCACCTCGGGCAGAGCCAAGGAGCCGGTGGCGCCGTACACCATCGACAAGCCGTAGAGCAAGAAGCCGCTGGCCAGCGCGCCCAGCACAAAGTACTTCATGGCGGCTTCGGTGGCGGCCAAGTCGTCGCGGCGCAACGCTACCAAGGCGTAGCCCGAGAGGGTCAGCAGTTCCAGACCCAGGTAGATCACCAGAAAGTTCTGGCCCGAGATCATCACGAACATACCGGCGAGCGACAGCAAGCTCAGGGTGAACAGTTCGCCACCACGCAGCATGTCGCGCGCGCCGGCGTAGGCGCGGCCATAGACCAGTGTGACCAGCATAGCCAGCGCAGCAAAGCACTTGAGCCAATTGGCAAAAGGATCGCTCACGATCATGCCGCCAAAGCCACTGACGGTCTGGCCATTGCTGGCGTACACCGCAGTCAACCAAGCCACACCGGCCAAGGTGGCCAGCGACAGGCCATAGGTCGCGGTGCGCAAGGCCGACTTCACATACAGGTCGGCCAGCGCGATGGCGCAGGCCATCACCAGCAACAAGATTTCGGGGTATGCGGCCACCCAGCTGAGTTGGTCAATCATGGTCGGTTCTCGTCAATCGGTTTACTTCAGCTTGGACTGCGCCACATGGCTGAGCAGCTGGGTCACAGACGGATCAATCACGTCGGTGAAGGGCTTGGGATACACGCCCATCAAGAGCACCATCACCGCCAGCAAGGCCATGACAAGAAACTCGCGGCCGTTGATGTCGGTCAATGCCTTGACCTGGTCGTTGCCTGGCTCACCCAGGTAGACGCGCTTGAACATCCACAGCGAATACGACGCGCCAAAAATCAGGGCCGATGCGGCCAGCATGCCGATCCAGAAGTTCACCTTGACCGCGCCCAGGATCACCATCCACTCGCCGACAAAACCGGCGGTACCCGGCAAGCCGGCGTTGGCCATGGTGAACAACAGGGCAAAGGCGGCGAATCGCGGCATGGTATTGACCACACCACCGTAGGCAGAAATCTCGCGCGAATGCACCCGGTCGTACAGCACACCAATGCCCAAGAACATGGCGGCCGACACAAAACCGTGGGCGATCATCTGCACGATGGCACCGGTCACACCCAACTCGTTGAACAGGAAGAAGCCCAGGCTCACAAAACCCATGTGGGCGACCGACGAATAGGCCACCAGCTTTTTCATGTCCTGCTGCACCATCGCCACCAAGCCGACATAAATCACCGCCACCAGCGACAGCGTGATCATGAGCCAAGCCCATTCGTGGGCGGCATCCGGAGCAATGGGCATCGAGAAGCGCAAGAAGCCGTAGGCGCCGAGCTTGAGCATGATGGCCGCCAGCACCGCAGAGCCACCGGTGGGGGCTTCCACGTGCACATCCGGCAGCCAGGTGTGCACCGGCCACATCGGCACCTTCACCGCAAAGGCGGCAAAGAAGGCGAAGAACAACAGGGTCTGGGCGGTGCCGTCC
>CAMBOY010000010.1 GCA_945869245.1 Hydrogenophaga intermedia | reverse complement strand
GAGGTGACTTGCTCGACCAGCGCAACGATGTCACCCATGCCCAAAATGCGCCCAGCGTGACGCTCGGCATCGAAGACCTCCAAGCCGTCGATTTTTTCAGACACACCAGCGAACGTGATGGGCACCCCGGTGATGTGGCGCACCGACAGGGCTGCACCGCCGCGCGAGTCGCCGTCGGTTTTGGTCAGGATGATGCCGGTCAGCGGCAAAGCGTCGCGGAAGGCCTTGGCGGTGTTGACCGCGTCTTGACCTTGCATGGCGTCGACCACACACAGCGTCTCCACCGGTTTTAGCACGCCGTGGAGCTCTTGGATTTCGCGCATCAGCGCTTCGTCGATGGCCAAGCGACCGGCGGTGTCGACCAAGAGCACATCAAAGTAATGGCGATTGGCGTGGTCGAGGGCGGCACGCGCGATATCGGCGGGCTTTTGGTCGGGCGAGCTGGGGAACCACTCGGCCCCGGCCTGGGCGGTCACGGTCTTGAGTTGTTGAATGGCGGCAGGCCGATACACGTCGCCCGAGACGGTCAACACCTTCTTTTTGCGCTTCTCGATCAGGTGCTTGGCCAACTTGGCCGTGGTGGTGGTTTTACCGGCACCTTGCAAACCCGCCATCAAAATCACCGCTGGCGGCTGGGCTGCCAGATTGATGTCGGCCACACCCTGCCCCATGGTGGCGGCCAGCTCGCGGTTGACGATAGAGACCAGCACCTGACCAGGCGTGAGCGAACCCACCACCTCTTCGCCCAGGGCTTTTTCCTTCACCCGCGCAATAAAGTCGCGCACCACCGGCAGCGCCACGTCGGCCTCCAGCAGGGCCATGCGCACCTCGCGCATCATCTCGGCGACGTTGTCTTCGGTGATGCGGGCTTGGCCCCGCATGGTTTTGACGATGCGGGATAAACGTTCGGAAAGGGCTGATGCCATGGTGTGGGACCGTTAAACTGTGTGCTGGATTTTAGCGGGGCACCCCGCTACCGAACGGACCCACCATGCCTGTGCTCCCCCTGACCGCCCTCAGCCTGGCCACTGCGCTGGCCTATGCCTTGCTGGCGTTTGCGCACCACCGCCTGTCGGTGCGCGCCGCGCAGCTGGGTTTTGGCGCGGCTTGGGGCTTGCACGCCCTCACCCTGCTGTCGCATTGGGCGGGTGATGTGCCGCGTTTTGGCTTCGCCACCGCACTGTCGCTGACCTGCTGGCTGGTGCTGGCGGTGCACGCGGTCGAGAGCCGCTTGTACCCGCAGTTGCGCACCCGCTGGGCGCTGGCGGCGCTGGGCTCGGTGTCGGTGCTCTTGAGTGGGGTGTTTCCAGGCGCACCGTTTCCCGACCTGCCCTCGGCGTGGTTGCCACTGCACTGGGCGTTTGGCATGGCTGCCTATGGGCTGATCGCCGCTGCCGTGGTGCACGCCTGGCTGATGCAGCGCACCGAGCGCGCCATTCGCCAAGGTCTGACACACGAGGCGGGCCTACCGCTGCTCACCATTGAGCGCCTGACCTTTCGTTTTGTCACCGCCGGCTTCGGACTGCTGTCGGCCACCTTGGTCGCCGGCGTGTGGTTCAGCGAAACGGTGCACTCCCACCTCAGCTGGAACCACAAAACCGTGTTCACCGCCCTGGCTTGGCTCACCATGGGCGTGCTGCTGCTGGGCCGCTGGCGCTTGGGCTGGCGCGGACGCACCGCCGTGCGCATGTTGTACGCCGCTGCGGCCCTGCTGCTGCTGGGCTACGTGGGTTCGCGTTTTGTCCTAGAAGTGTTGTTGCACCGCGCCTGATTGCGAAGACCATGAAATACCTGCTGGTTGTGACCGTTGTGCTGGTGGCGTTTTGGATTTGGCGCCAAAATCGCCGCAGCGCGTCCGATGAGACGCCCAAAGCGCCACCCAAAGGCCCCTCGGTGCCTCAGATCATGGTGTCGTGCCGGGTCTGCGGCACCCACCTGCCGCAGACCGACGCGGTGGCGGGTCAACGTGGCGCGTACTGCTCGCGCGAGCATTGGGCCCAAGCCGAACAAGCATGAGCCAGCCTGAGTACGCCAACTCGCTGCCCACCGCCGAGCGTTGGCGCAGCACACAGACGCCGCGCGGTCTGGTGAGTGACTTGTCTCACCCGCCATCGCAACTGCGCCTGTGGCAAACCTTTATGTGGTGGCGTGTCGGTATTGCTCTGGTGGTGTTGGGTCTGCAACTGGTCGCTTGGGCCACACAGACGCCCCACGCCGACGGGCTGTTGCGTCCCGTGGTGAGCGCTGTGCACCTGCTGTTGTGCCTGCTGAGCCTGCGCTGGCCAGCCGCTCCTGGCGATCAAGGCTTGCGCACCAGCGCTTGGTTTGTGACCATGGGAACCGATGTGCTGGTGTTTGCGGCGCTGCAAACACTGCCATCGAGCGTGGCGCAAAACTACACCCCCTTGTTCGCTTTGCCGGTGCTGATGGCGGCCACCATTGGCCCATTGCGGCTGGGCCTGGGCACGGCGGCATTGGCCACCCTGTGTTTGTTGGGTGGCGCCTGGTGGGGCGATCAGGACGGCGCGCAGCACACCACCTCGCAGTTGCTGCAAGCGGGACTGACCTCAACCGGCTTGTTTGTGCTGGCCACCTTGGTGCACCAGCTGGCCCAGCGGGTATCGCGCGAACAACAGTACGCGCAACGCAGCCAGTCTGCGGCGCGCATGCAGCAACAGGTCAGCGAGCTGGTGATACAAGACATGGCCGAGGGTGTGATGGTGCTGGACAACCAAAGCCGCATCCGCACCATCAACCCGGCCGCGCTGCAGCTGCTGCCCGATCAGGGACAGAGTTCGGGCTTGCTGCCCATCGCCGGGGGCTGGCAAGGCGTAGCCAGTCTGGTGCAACAGACGTTTCGCTCGGGCGAATCGCACCAAGGCATGATCAACGTCGGCCAGCCCGGGCAGACGTCGCAACTGATTGCGGTGCGCTGCCGCTTGGCGGTGCCCGCCGACCAGGAACAAGCGGGGCTGTGTGTGGTGTTTCTGTCCGACCAACGCGAAATCGAAGCGCGCATTCGCACCGAAAAACTGGCGTCCATGGGCCGCATGTCAGCCGCCGTGGCGCACGAGATCCGCAACCCCCTGACCGCCATCACGCAAGCCAACGCCCTGCTCGACGAAGAGGTCACCGGCCCGGGACACCAGCGCCTGACCCGCATGATTGGACAAAACGCGCAGCGCCTGTCTCGCATCGTCGACGACATCTTGAATGTGGCCCGTTTGTCACCCGACGCGCGTGAGAAGGCGAGCCATGCGCCCGAACTGCGCCTAGACGACTACACCCGCGAAGTGGTGAGCGAATGGACGCAGCAAAACCGCATTGGATCGCGGTTAAAGCAGCATTTTCACGCCAGCCAAACACTGGTGCGCTTTGACCCCGAACACCTGCGGCGCATTTTGGTGAATTTGCTCGACAACGCCCACAAACACGCACCGAAAGGCGACGGCGCCATCCACCTCATCACCCAGACCGAGGGCGACCACCAGGCACGCCTGAGCGTCTGGAGCGAAGGCCTCCCCATCGACGCGGGCGTGCGAAAACACTTGTTCGAACCGTTCTTCTCATCCGAAAGCCGCTCCAGTGGGCTGGGGCTGTATTTGTGCCGCGAACTGTGTGAACGCCACGACGCCCAAATTGGCTACCGGCGCCTGCGCATTGGCGAGCGCGAAGGCAACGAGTTTTTTGTGCTGATGAACAGCCACCAACCCAGCGGGTTTGCGCCCGATGCCGCCGCATGAAAACAACTGCCACACGGGTGTTGGTGGTCGACGACGAGCCCGACCTGCGCACCTTGTATGAGCTCACCTTGCTCAGAGAAGGTCTGCATGTCCAGTCGGCCGATACCGTGCGCTCCGCGCTCGACCGCCTGGCCGAACACCCTTTCGATGTGCTGATCACCGACATGCGCTTGCCCGACGGTCTGGGCTTGGAGTTGCTCCAGCATGTGAACGCAACAGGCCGCCAGGAGCAGACCATTGTCATCACCGCCTACGGGTCGGCCGACAACGCGGTGCAGGCGCTCAAGGCCGGTGCCTTTGACTACCTGACCAAACCGGTGGACCTCAAACACCTGCGGCAGGCGGTGGCCTCGGCGGCGCGCCAGGCCAGTGCGCGGCCGGGCGAGACCACGGTCGACGCGCCGAAGAAGAACCAAGCCGCCGGGCCCGCCGCCCTGCAGCGCCTGGTCGGTCGCTCGGCGGTGATGCAGCAAGTGCGCCAGCGCATCCACAAGGTGGCGCCCAGCATGGCGCCGGTGCTGGTGCTGGGCGAGTCGGGCACCGGCAAGGAATTGGTGGCCAGTGCCATCCACGCCTGCAGCCACCGCAGCGACGGCCCCTTTGTGGCGGTCAATTGCGCCGCCATCCCGGAGCACCTGATTGAAGCGGAGTTTTTTGGCGCCCGCAAAGGCGCCTACACCGGCGCCACCCACGACCGCGCCGGCTTTTTTGAAGCCGCGCGCGGCGGCACCTTGTTTCTCGACGAAATCGGCGATCTGCCGCTGGCCATGCAGGCCAAGCTGCTGCGCGCCATTCAGGAGCGCCGCATCCGCCCCCTGGGCGCGGTGCAAGAAGACGATGTGGATGTGCGCTTGGTCAGCGCCACCCACCGGGACCTGGCCCAAGCGGTGCAGGAAGGCCGGTTCCGGCAAGACTTGTTTTACCGGCTCAACGTGATTGAAATCCGCTTGCCGGCGCTGCGCGAACGCAGCGGCGACTTGCACGACCTGATCGACGCGCTGCTGCAGCGCCTCAGCGGCCCGGACGAGGCGCCACCAAGCCTGTCGGTGGACGCCATGGACTGGTTGCTGCGCCACCCCCTGCCAGGCAATGTGCGCGAACTGGAAAACCTGATGCAAAAAGCGCTCGCTTTGCGCACCGGCTCGGTGCTGCGCTTGATCGACTTTGACGACACCGCAGCCGATCCGAACGCGCCAGACGAGCCGCACCCGCCGCCGCCACAAACCACCGCCACACCGCAGCCCAGTGCCGAAGCCGGCGCTGCGCCCATCCCGAGCGATTTGCAGCAATACCTGGACGAGCAAGAACGCCAGGTGCTGCTGCGGGCGCTGCAAGAAACCCAGTTCAACCGCACCGCCGCCGCCGCGCGGCTGGGCCTGAACCTGCGGCAAATCCGCTACCGCATTCAACGGCTGGGCATCGCCTCGCCAAGCCCCGACGATGGCGAATAAACCACCGCTGACCTGGATCGACGGCTGGGTGCGCGAGGCCCGCCACGTGCCATCGCCCAACCATGGCGTGCGCCCGGTGGATGCGGTCATCGACCTGCTGGTGGTGCACTCCATCAGCTTGCCCCCCGGCGTGTACGGCGGACCAGAGATTGAACAGCTGTTCACCAACCAGCTCGATTGGGACGCCCACCCCTACTTCCAAGGCATTCGGGGACTCGAGGTGTCTTCGCATTTTCTGATCCGCCGCAGCGGTGAATTGCTGCAATTTGTTGGCACCGCAGACCGCGCTTGGCACGCTGGAGCGTCGCACTGGCGCGGCCGGTCGCAATGCAACGACGACAGCATCGGCGTCGAGCTGGAGGGTCTGGAGGGCGACACCTTCGAAGACGCCCAATACCACACCCTGGCGCAGCTCTGCGCCTGCTTACAAACCGGCCACCCGCTGCGCCACATCGCCGGACACGAGCACATCGCCCCCGGCCGCAAGTGCGACCCTGGGCCCGGATTCGATTGGTGTCGCCTCCAACAGACGCTGCGCGATGGCCATTGGTGTTTCCCCCAGACCACAACACCGCCAAGTAATACCTGAGCCTCGACCCCAGACGCCGGGCCCAATAAGCACGGGCGTTTGGCGCACATTTGGGCCGCCAAGCCGCGCCGATACAGGCCGCCGCCACCGCGGACGTGGTGACAACAGGTCGCACCGCCCACACCACCATGTCAGTGCCAAATGACATCTGAATACTTTGGTTTTTGGTTTTCAGATGGGGTGAGCGGGCGTCAAGTAACTATTCCCCAAAACACTACCGGTAGTGGCTTGTGACCCTCCGACACACCAGATATAGTGTGTCCTGGCCCCAAGCCATGTATCATCCGCGGCCCGAATACAGGGATTGCACCCGGACCCCACACCGATGCCCGCGCAGGCAAACGGCACCAGACACAACAACGCAGCCAGAAAGAGGACCCATGCTCACAGCCGACACAAGCGCCCCCCGCACCGTCACCACCCCCTACGGTCAACCCAGCGCTCCCCAAAGCCCACCAGTGACCAGCGCTTACGCCCACTACCAGATCATTCGCCGCAACGGCGCCGTGGTGGCGTTTGAGCCCAGCAAGATTGCTGTGGCGCTGATGAAGGCCTTTTTGGCGGTGCACGGCACCCAGGGCGCAGCGTCGGCCAGCGTGCGCGAAGACGTCGACGGCCTGACCCAAAACGTGGTGCGCGCTCTGATGCGCTCGCGTCCCAGCGGCGGCACCTTCCACATCGAAGACGTGCAAGACCAAGTCGAACTGGGCTTGATGCGCAGCGGTCACCACGAAGTCGCGCGCGCCTATGTGCTGTACCGCGAACGCCGCTCCCAGGAGCGCGCCGCCGCTGCGCAACAAGCCCCGGCGGCCGCAGCTCCTGCGTTTTTTGTCACCGACAAAGGCCAGCGGGTGGCGCTCGATTTGCCCGCTCTGCACGCGCTGATCTCCAGCGCCTGCGCCGACTTGGGCAAGGACGTGAAGGCCGACCCAATCGTCGCCGAGACCATGCGCAACCTGTACGACGGTGTGCCGATGGACGAGGTCTACAAAGCCGCCATCCTGGCCGCGCGCACCCTGATTGAAAAAGATCCCGACTACACCTTTGCCACCGCGCGCTTGCTGATGCACACCATCCGCAAAGAGATTTTGGGCCGCGACACCAGCCAGGCCGAGATGATTGAGGCCTACCCCGACTATTTCCCCGGCTTCATCAAAAAAGGCGTCGAGAACGACCTGCTCGACGAGAAGCTGCTGCAGTTCGACCTGGCCCGCCTGGGCGCTGCGCTCAAGCCCGAGCGCGACCTGCAGTTTGACTACCTGGGCCTGCAAACCCTGTACGACCGCTACTTCTTGCATGTGCGCAAGACCCGCATTGAGCTGCCGCAGGCTTTCTTTATGCGCGTGGCTATGGGCTTGGCGCTCAACGAGATCGACCGCGAAGCGCGCGCCATCGAGTTCTACGAAATCTTGTCCTCGTTCGACTTCATGTCGTCTACCCCCACGCTGTTCAACAGCGGCACCCTGCGCAGCCAGCTGTCTTCGTGCTACCTGACCACCGTGCCCGACGATCTGGATGGCATTTACGAATCGATCAAAGAAAACGCCCTGCTCTCCAAGTTTGCCGGCGGTCTGGGCAACGACTGGACCCGCGTGCGCGCCCTGGGCAGCCACATCAAAGGCACCAACGGCGAATCGCAAGGCGTGGTGCCCTTCCTCAAAGTGGTGAACGACACCGCCGTGGCGGTGAACCAGGGTGGCAAGCGCAAGGGCGCGGTCTGCACCTATCTGGAGTCCTGGCACCTCGACATCGAGGAGTTCTTGGAGCTGCGCAAGAACACTGGCGACGACCGCCGCCGCACCCACGACATGAACACCGCCAACTGGATTCCCGACCTGTTCATGAAGCGGGTGATGGAAAAAGGCGCCTGGAGCCTGTTCTACCCGTCTGATGTGCACGACCTGCACGAAAAGTACGGCGCCGAAGTCCACCAAGCCTACGTCGCCTACGAAGCAAAAGCGGCCCGGGGCGAAATCAAGCCCTATCGCCAAGTGCCTGCGAACGATCTGTGGCGCAAGATGCTCTCGATGCTGTTCGAGACCGGCCACCCCTGGATCACCTTCAAGGACGCCTGCAATGTGCGCTCGCCCCAGCAGCACGCTGGTGTGGTGCACAGCTCCAACCTCTGCACCGAGATCACGCTCAACACCAGCGACAGCGAAACCGCGGTCTGCAACCTGGGCTCGGTCAACCTGGCTCAGCACTTGACAGATGGCCCCGACGGCAAAGCGATCGACCACGCCAAGCTGCAGCGCACCATCAAGACCGCCATGCGCATGCTCGACAACGTGATCGACATCAACTACTACGCGGTCAAGAAAGCGCGCGACTCCAACCTGCGCCACCGCCCGGTTGGTCTGGGCATCATGGGCTTCCAGGACGCCCTGTATGAACTGCGTGTGCCCTACGCCAGCCAAGCGGCGGTGGAGTTCGCCGACCGTTCCATGGAAGCCGTGTGCTACTACGCCTACTGGGCTTCGACCGAATTGGCCAAAGAACGCGGCAAATACTCCAGCTACAAAGGCTCGCTGTGGGACAAGGGCATCTTGCCCTTGGACTCGCTCGACTTGTTGGCCAGCGAGCGCGGCGGCTATGTGGAAACCGACCGCTCCAGCACGCTGGACTGGGACGCCCTGCGCAACAAGATCGCGGCCGACGGCATGCGCAACTCCAACTGCGTGGCCATCGCCCCCACCGCCACCATCTCCAACATCATTGGTGTGGACGCCTCGATCGAGCCGTGCTTTGGCAACCTGTCGGTCAAGTCCAACCTCTCGGGTGAGTTCACCGTCATCAACGGCTACCTGGTCAAAGACCTCAAGCGTCTGGGCCTGTGGGACGACGTGATGGTGATGGACCTCAAACACTTCGACGGTTCTCTGCAAGCCATCGACCGCGTACCGAGCGAAGTCAAGGCGCTGTACGCCACCGCGTTTGAGGTGGACACACACGGGCTGGTCGAAGCCGCCGCGCGCCGCCAAAAGTGGATCGACCAAGCACAAAGCCTGAACATCTACATGGCCGGTGCGTCGGGCAAGAAACTCGACGAGACCTACAAGCTCGCCTGGTTGCGTGGCCTCAAGACCACCTACTACCTGCGCACCACCAGCGCCACCCAAGCCGAAAAATCCACCGGCCGCGCGGGGCAACTCAATGCGGTGTCGTCGGCGCCCGTGGCCGCAGCAGCCGCAGTGAGTGCCAGTGAGCCGGCGACCGACATCAAGTTCTGCGCGATCGACGACCCCGGCTGCGAAGCCTGC
This sequence comes from Hydrogenophaga intermedia, assembly GCA_945869245.1. GTDB lineage: Bacteria > Pseudomonadota > Gammaproteobacteria > Burkholderiales > Burkholderiaceae_C > Hydrogenophaga > Hydrogenophaga intermedia_B. The sequence continues at coordinate 13,317 of CAMBOY010000010.1, read as the reverse complement.
CAGTGACCGTGCAGGTGTGACGCACAACATCGCCACCGCCATGGGGCGATGTTGTGCAACAACACATACACCTAACGCAGCTTCACGCCACACGCTTTCTCTTTGCATTTGTGCAAGGGACTTTGATAATCCGACACACAGGAAACCCCCATGCTGACCTGGGACGACAACGTCACATCCGCTCCGTCAACCACCGCTCTCCATCCGCTGCCCTCTGCGCAGCCGGATCGCTCGGCAGCCCCCCTCGCCAGTGCACCGCTGGCGTCGCAATCCCAGCGTGGTGCCACCCTTCAGCAAACGGCCGCAGCGCCCTCCGAGCGCCGCATCAACGTGGCCGACAAACGCATCATCAACGGCCAGACCGACGTCAACCAGCTGGTGCCATTCAAATACAAATGGGCCTGGGAAAAATACCTCGCCACCTGCGCCAACCACTGGATGCCGCAAGAGGTGAACATGAGCCGCGACATCGCGCTCTGGAAAGACCCCAACGGTCTGACCGAAGACGAGCGCCGCATCGTCAAGCGCAACCTCGGCTTCTTTGTCACCGCCGACTCGCTGGCCGCCAACAACATCACCCTGGGCACCTACCGCCACATCACGGCACCCGAGTGCCGCCAGTTCCTGCTGCGCCAAGCGTTTGAAGAAGCGATCCACACCCACGCCTACCAGTACATCGTGGAGTCCTTGGGTTTGGACGAATCCGAGATCTTCAACGCCTACAACGAGATCGCGTCGATCCGCAACAAGGACGAGTTCTTGATCCCCTTCATCGAGGCGATCATGGACCCGAACTTCAAGACCGGCACACCCGAAAACGACCAGACTTTGCTCAAGTCGCTGATCGTGTTTGCCTGCCTGATGGAAGGTCTGTTCTTCTATGTCGGCTTCACCCAGATTCTGGCGCTCGGCCGCCAGAACAAGATGACCGGTGCGGCCGAGCAGTACCAGTACATCCTGCGCGACGAGTCGATGCACTGCAACTTCGGCATCGACCTGATCAACGCGATCAAGCACGAAAACCCGATGCTCTGGACGCCTGAATTCAAAGCCGAGATCAAAGAGCTGTTCCTCAAGGCGGTTGACCTTGAATACCAGTACGCCGAGGACACCATGCCGCGTGGCGTGCTGGGTCTGAACGCCTCGATGTTCAAAGGCTATTTGCGCTACATCGCCAACCGCCGCGCCACCCAGATCGGTCTGGAGCCCCTCTTCCCGAACGAAGAGAATCCCTTCCCCTGGATGAGCGAAATGATCGACCTGAAGAAGGAACGCAATTTCTTCGAAACCCGGGTGATCGAATACCAGACCGGCGGCGCGCTGTCGTGGGACTGACCATCTTGCAGCCTCAACGCATGATGCCAATTACAAAAACCCTGTCACCGACTCTGTGGAGCGCGGGGCAGGGTTTTTTCACGCCATTCACTGCTGTGTGTCCGATGGTGGGTGCACCTACCCCGGCACAAGGCACTGAATCACCGGATCGGCACACGCTGATCGGGTGTCTTTTGTAACTTGATCAAGGAGAACAATCATGGCAACTGCGAAGAAGGCCGCTCCGGCCAAGAAAGCCGCCGCTCCGGCGAAGAAGGCCGCTCCGGCCAAGAAAGCCGCCGCGCCTGCGAAGAAGGCCGCCCCGGCCAAGAAAGCCGCCGCGCCTGCGAAGAAGGCCGCTCCGGCCAAGAAAGCCGCTGCGCCTGCGAAGAAAGCCGCTCCGGCCAAGAAAGCCGCCGCGCCTGCGAAGAAAGCCGCTGCGCCCAAGAAGGCCGCCGCACCTGCCAAAAAAGCCGCCGCTCCCAAGGCCGCTGTGAAGAAGGCAGCCCCCGCAAAAAAAGCTAAGCCGGCCGCTGCGCCGGCAGCCCCTGCGGCACAAACCAAGCTGACCCCTCAGGCTGCGTGGCCCTTCCCCACGTCCAGCAAGCCCTGAGCCGGGAATAGCTTGATTGAGAAACCCAAGGCTTCGGCCTTGGGTTTTTTTATGCCCGTTCGCCCAGCAGGCTGCGGCCATGGGCCAGAGGCGCCAGCCCCAAATGCCAGGCCACGGTTTGCCCCAAATCGGCAAAGCTCTCTCGCACCCCAGCGTCCAGGGTGTGCGCCCAGGCCGGTGAGGCCATCAGCAGCGGCACGTGCTCACGGGTGTGGTCCGAGCCGGGCCAGGCCGGGTCGCAGCCATGGTCGGCGGTGAGTGCCAGCACATCGCCCGGACGCAGCGCCGCTTCCAGGGTGGGCAGCCAGCGGTCAAAGGCTTCGAGCGCCTCGGCGTAGCCAGCGATGTCGCGGCGGTGGCCGTAGTGCATGTCGAAGTCCACCAAGTTGCTGAACACCAGGCCGCCGTCGCGGCAGCGACCCAAGGCCTCCAGCGTGGCCTCGCACAGCGCGGCGTTGCCTTCGGCCTTGACCACCTCACCCGTGCCCCGGTGAGCAAAAATGTCGCCGATCTTGCCGATCGATATCACCTCGCGGCCGGCCGCTTGCAGATGGTCGAGCAAGGTGTCTTCTGGCGGCGGGGTGGTCAGGTCGCGCCGGTGGCCGGTGCGCCGGTACTGGCCGGCCTCACCCACAAACGGCCGGGCAATCACACGGGCGATGCGCGCTTCGTCAAAAATCGGTTTGGCCAGTTCGCAGATGTGCAGCAAGCGCTCTAGACCAAAGTGCTGCTCGTGGGCCGCCACCTGGAACACGCTGTCGGCGCTGGTGTAACAAATCGGCCAACCGGTGCGCACGTGCTCGTCGCCGAGTCGGTTGATGATCTCGGTGCCGCTGGCGTGGCAATTACCCAGCGTGCCTGCAATGCCGGCCGCTTGCATCCAGCGCTGCAGCAACTCGGCCGGGAAGATGTTCTCGCCCGGCGCCCCAGGGGTGAAAAAGCCCCAATCAAACGGCACCGGGCAGCCCATCATTTCCCAGTGCCCGCTGGGCGTGTCTTTGCCGGCGCTCAGCTCGGCGCAGGCGGCGTAGGTGGCGCGCTGCGGCGCGGTCTGTGGCAGACCTTCAGGCCACTGGCCGGTGGCGGCGTGGGCCGCATGGGCCAGGCCAAGCCGGCACAGGTTGGGCAACTGCAGCGGTCGGCCCTGTTGAGCCGCCCAGCGGGCGATGCTGCCCAAGGTGTTGGCGCCCACGTCGCCAAACCGCGCGGCGTCGGGCGCCTCGCCAATGCCAAACGAATCCAGCACCAGAACCACAGCTCGTGTCATCACTTGCTCCTTCACACCAGGTGTTCGATCAGCACCGGGCTTGGCGCGGGTGCCGCGTCGGCCACGGTGATGTGGCGCTGCAGCAGCACCACGGCGCGCTCAGCGCTTGGCGCGTCGGCGGCATGCACCCAAGCCAAGGGGTCACCCGCCTGCACCACCGAGCCTGGCGCCACCACACGCGACAAGCCCACACGGTGGTCGATGGCGTCGCTCGCCTTGCGCCGGCCACCGCCCAGCTCAATCACCGCCACACCGATGTCGCGGGTGGCGTGTGCCGCCACCACACCACTGCGCGGCGCGGGCACTGGCAACACCACCGCAGCAGCGACCAAGTGCGCATCGGGGCGCTCCAGCAGATCGGCCGGGCCACCGAGCGCGTGCACCATGCGGGCAAAGCGCTCAGCCGCTTGGCCTTGCTCCAGTGCGCGCAGCAGTTGCGCGCGGGCAGACGCCACATCGGGCGCCAAACGCCCCAGCACCAGCATGTCGGCGCCCAGCGCCAGGGTCACGTCGAGCAAACGGGCTTCGCGCTCGGCGCCGGTGAGGAAGTCGATGGCTTCGCGCATTTCCACCGCGTTGCCCGCGCTGTGGCCCAGCACCTGGTTCATGTCGGTGATCCAGGCGTGGGTCGGCAGACCAGCGCCGTTGGCCACCGCCACCAGCGACTGCGCGAGTTCGCGCGCCATCGGCAGGTTGTCGGCGAAAGCGCCATTGCCGGTCTTGACGTCCATCGACAAGCCTTGCAGACCGGCCGCGAGTTTTTTGGACAGGATGCTGGCGGTGATCAGCGGCACCGATTCCACCGTGGCGGTGACATCGCGGATGCCGTACAGGCGTTTGTCGGCTGGTGCCAAGTCGCCGGTCTGCCCGATGATGGCGCAGCCCGCCTCGCGCACCGTGCGGCGGAAGGTCGCCACATCGGGCGCGGTCTGGTAGCCCGGGATGCTGTCGAACTTGTCGAGCGTGCCGCCGGTGTGACCCAAGCCCCGACCCGAGATCATGGGCACAAAACCGCCGCAAGCCGCGACCATGGGCGCGAGCATCAGGCTGACCTTGTCGCCCACCCCGCCGCTGGAGTGTTTGTCGAGAACGGGACCGGCCAGCTGGGCGCTGCCCCATTCGAGCACCTCGCCCGAATCGCGCATGGCCTGGGTCAGCGCGATGCGCTCGGGCATGGACATGCCCTGAAAAAACACGGCCATGGCGAGCGCAGCGGCCTGGCCTTCGCTCCAGGCGTTGCTGACCAGGCCCTGGACAAAATGCCGAATGTCTTCGGGGCTGAGGGTGTGGCCGTCGCGTTTGGCGCGGATGATTTCCTGGGCGAGCATGGGTGGTGTGTCTGTTTAGTAAGTGGCGTTGGAAACGGCTGCCGTCTGGCCCAGCACGCGGGCGATATCGGTCCACAGACCGCTGGCGCCAATGCGAAAACGTGCTGGCACCAGTGCTGCGTCACCCAGATGGCTTTGCACCGCCAGGGCGTAGGCGCGCACATCGGCCACGGTGCGGATGCCGCCCGAGGGTTTGAAGCCCAGCCGGTCGCGCGCCGGGTGGGCAGCGGCGGCCGACAGCAGCACATCGGCCGCGCTCAGGCTGGCGCCCTGCGCGATCTTGCCGGTGCTGGTCTTGAGGAAATCGACCCCTTCAACGAGCGCCATGTCGCAGGCGTCGCGCAGCAGCACATCGTCGGTGAAGGCGCCGCTCTCCAGGATCAGCTTCAAGGTCAGACCCTCTCTGGCCATGCGCACCGCACGCACCAGAGCGCGGGTGGTTTCCCGCTCACCGGCCATCCAGGCGCGGTGGGGCAGTACGCAGTCGACCTCTTGGCCACCGCCATCGCGGATCTGCTGCACCTGGGCACACACCGCATCGACCGGCTGGTCGCCAGAGGGGAAATTGACCACCGCGGCCACCCGAATGCTGTTGGGCAAGGCCGCACGCGCCTGGGCCACAAAAGCCGGCCACACACACACGGCGGCCACCTGCGGCAAGGCGGGCGTCTTATCGGCGTTGCCCGGCAGATGGCCTTGGGCCTTGGCGCACAGGGCGGCCACGTCGGCGGCGCTGCAGGTGTCGCCCAGTTCGGTCAGGTCCAGGCAGGCCAGGGCCAGGCGGGCCAGGGCCTGGTCGTTGGTGGCCCAATCGGTGGAGGTGTTCATGGGCGCGCTCACAGCTGCAATTGCGCCACCACGTCGCACAGCAGGCCAGCGGCGCGCTCACTCGCGGCCGCTGCTTGGCTGAGGGTGTGGGCGTGGCTGAGCACCTCGGTCGACATGCCGGCGGCCATATTGGTGAGCAAGGACAAGGCCAGCACCCGCATGCCGGCGTGGCGCGCGATGATGGTCTCGGGTACGGTGCTCATGCCCACCGCGTCGGCACCGATACGGCTGAACATGCGGATCTCGGCCGGCGTTTCAAACTGCGGACCGACAAACCACACATAGACCCCGGTGTGCAAGGTGTCGCCGCGCGCGGCAGCCACGGCCAATGCCTGTTCGCGCAAGCCTGCATCGTACGCATTGACCATGCTCACAAAACGCTCGGAGCCGCTCTCGCCAATCAGCGGCGAACGCTGCGAGAAATTGATGTGGTCACTCAGGGCCATCAGGCTGCCTGGTGGCATATTGGCCTGCAGGCTGCCAGCGGCGTTGGTCTGCACCAGCACCTCACAGCCCCAATCGCGCAGGGTGCGCAGCGGCAGCTTCATGCCGTCGGCGTCGCCGGTCTCATAGGTGTGTTTGCGCCCGGTCAATACCACCACCTCGTGTGCGCCAATGCGGCCGTGGATCAGGTCGCTGGCGTGTCCTTGCACACTGGGCAGCGGAAAACCGGGCAGGTCGCGGTAGCTGATGCGGGTGGCGTCTTGCACCCGCTGCGCCACGTCGCCCCAGCCAGAGCCGAGCACGATGGCGATGCGGGGGCGCGCCTGGGGCAGGCGCTGGCGAAGAACATCCAATGCGGTGAGGGTCATACCAAACTTTCCAACAAAAAAACGTCACACCAAATGGTCTGGACCAAAGCTGTGGGGCAGCAATTGCTCCAGCGTGAGGGTGGCCTGCCAGCCCTGCGGGTTGGCCAACAGAATGGGGGTGTCGTGGCCAGCGAATTCGCGGATCTTCTGGCGACAGCCGCCGCACGGCGTGACCCAGCTGGGTGCGTCGCCCACCACCAACACCGCGCGGATCTGCCGGCCACCGGCGAGCACCATGGCGCTGATGGCGCCACCTTCGGCGCACACGCCCTGGGGATAAGCGGCGTTTTCCACATTGCAGCCGGGGTGGATCTGGCCGTGCTCATCGAGCACCGCCGCGCCGACCTGGAAATGCGAATACGGCACATGGGCCTGGAGTCGGGCTGCCTGGGCGGCCGCCATCATGGCCGCGCGGGTGGCAGCGTCAAGCCAAGCCGGGGCCTGCCATTGCGAAGGGTCTTGCACCACGGTCATCCGCGCTCATTGGTGTAGGGAATGCCCAGCGCCTTGGGCGCCACCGCCTTGCCAATAAAACCGGCCAGCAGCACCACGGTGAGCACATAGGGCATGGCCTGCACCACCTGCACCGGTACCTCGCCGATCACGGGCAACACCACCCCCTGCAGGCGAATCGCTGCGGCATCCAAAAAGCCGAACAGCAAACAAGCCCAGAAGGCACCGACCGGATGCCATTTGCCAAAAATCAGCGCGGCCAGCGCCATGAAGCCGCGCCCAGCGGTCATGTGCGGCACAAAGGACGCGCTCTGCGCCAACACCAAATAGGCCCCGGCCAAACCACACAACACACCGTTCAAACCCAGCGCGGTGTAGCGCATGCGCTGCACCGACACGCCGGCGGCTTCGACCATGGCGGGGTTCTCGCCCACCGCGCGCAGGCGCAGGCCAAAGCGGCTGCGCCACAGCAGCCACCACACCGCAGGCACCAGCGCAAACGCCAGGTACACCAGCACGCTGTGGGACAAAAAGCCCTGCACCAGCACTGGGCCCACAAAAGGAATGTCGCGGGTCGCGTCCACCAGACCCGGCCACCAAGTGCCCAGGCGCAGCCCGTCAGGAATGGGCGGTGTCTGACCACCCTGCTTGAACCAGGCCGCGCCCAGCACGGCGGTGAGGCCGGCGGCCATGATGTTGATCGCCACCCCCGTGACCACCTGGTTGCCCGCGTGGCTGACGCAGGCCACGCCGTGCAGGCCCGACAAGGCGACTGCCACACCCAGCGCGGCCAAAAAAGCCAGCGGCAAGGACCCAGTGGCCACACCCGTGGCCGCCGCAGCAAAGGCGGCTGCCAGCATCTTGCCTTCCAGCCCAATGTCCACCACCCCGCTGCGTTCACTCAGCAAGCCCGCCAGCGCACACAGCATGAGCGGAGCGGCCACCCGCAGGGTGGAGCCGATCATCGACCCCCAGAACACTTCATCCATGGGACACCTCCTTGGCGCGTGGGCTGGGCAGCGCGCTGAGCGCGCGCGACAACCAGGGCGCCAGCACATAACTCATGGCACCAGAAAACAGCACGATAAAACCCTGCAGCGCCACCACCATGTCGCGGGTAAAGCCCGGCACCTCAAACGCGACCTCGGCGCCGCCTTGGAACAACGCACCAAACAGCAGACTGGCCAGCACCACACCGACCGGGTGGTTGCGGCCCATCAGCGCCACCGCAATACCGGTGAATCCCGCGCCGGCCACAAAATCCAGCATCAGGCGGCCGCTCACGCCGGCCACCTCGTTCATGCCCACCAGCCCGGCCAGCCCACCCGAGATGGCCATGGCCAGCAGCACTTGGCGCTGCGGGCGAATGCCAGCGTAGGCGGCTGCGCCCTCGCTGGCGCCCACCGTGCGCAGGCGGTAGCCCGCGCGGCTGCGCCACAAAAACAGGTACACACCCAGCGCCGCCGCCACCGCCAAAAACACACTGGCGTTCAAGGGCGACGACGCCCACTCAATGCCCACACCTTCGAGCAGTGTGTGCATGCGCGGCAGGCGCGCCGATTCAGCGAACTCGGCGCTTTCCACCGCCATGGCGCCCGCCGGACGCAGCCAGTTGACCAACAGATACACCAGCAGACTGGACGCCAGAAAGTTGAACATGATGGTGGTGATCACCACATGGCTGCCGCGATAAGCCTGCAGATAGGCGGGCACAAAGGCCCAGGCCATGCCGGCACCGGCGGCCGCCAGCACCATGATGGGCAGCATCAGCCAGGGGCCCAGATGGGGCGACAACCACAGCGCGGCCAGGCCAGCGCCCAGCCCGCCCAGAATCGCCTGGCCTTCGCCGCCGATGTTGAACAGGCCGCCGTGAAACGCCACCGCCACCGCCAGACCGGTGAACACAAAGGTGGTGGCGTAATACAAGGTGTAGCTCAGGCCACGCTCGGTGCCAAAGGCGCCTTGGATCAGCACGCCAATCACCTGACCCGGGTCTTGACCAATGCCCATGACCACCAGCCCGGCCACACCCAGCGCCAGCGCCAGGTTCAGCAGCGGCAAGAGCACCAAGTCCGCCCAACGCGGCAAAGGTTTGGCGGCTTTCATGCGTGTTCTCCTTGCGCCGATCCGGCCATCAACAGGCCGATGCGCGTCTCGTTGCACTCGCCAATGGCCAGCTCGCCGGTGATCTCACCCTGGTTCATCACCAGCACCCGGTCCGACAGGGCCAGGATTTCATCCAGCTCACTCGACACCAGCAGCACCGCGCAGCCCGCGTCGCGCAGTGCACGGATCTGGCCGTGGATGAACTCGATCGCGCCAATGTCCACGCCGCGCGTGGGCTGCCCAATCAGCAGCACCTGCGGTTCTTGTCCCAGCTCGCGCGCCAGCACCTGCTTTTGCTGGTTGCCGCCCGAGAATTGGCCACAGCGCAGATCCACCTGGCGCGGGCGCACATCAAAACGCACCATCATGGCGGCGGTGGCGGCACGCATGGCGCCATGGCGCATCCAGCCGCCTTGGCTGTAACTGGGCTGCGCTTCGTAGCCCAGCACCGCCGACTCCCAAGCCGCAAATGGCATCACCATGGCGCGGGCGTAGCGGTCTTCCGGCACATGGGCCAGACGCAAGGCGCGTGCGGTGGTCGGGTCGAGCCAGCCCGGCGCTTCAAACTGGCGCCCGCCCAGACTCAGCGTGCCAGCAGCTGGCACCGCCAGGCCCGACAAGACATCGAGCAACTCGCTTTGGCCGTTGCCCGACACACCGGCCACGCCCACAATCTCGCCCGCGTGCAGGCGCAGACCCACGCCCCGCAGACGCTGCACACCCCAGGCGTCGGTCACCGACAGGCCTTGGGCTTGCAGCAACACCGCGCCGCTGCGCGCTGGCGCATGCGCTTCGGCCGCATCGCTGCGACCCATTTGTACGCTGCGGCCCACCATGGCCTGCGCCAGCGCCTCCACCGAGGTCTCGCCCACCGGGGTGTCGAGCACCACCTGGCCGGCGCGCATCACGGTCACGTCATCGCACAGAGCCATCACCTCTTTGAGCTTGTGGGTGATGATCAGGATGGTGGTGCCCTGCGCGCGCAGGCGGCGCAGCACCTCAAACAGCTGCACCGTTTCCTGGGGCGTGAGCACTGCGGTGGGCTCGTCCAAAATCAGCACCCTGGCGCCGCGGAACAGGGCCTTCAAAATCTCCAGCCGCTGGCAGTCGCCCACATTCAGGTCGTCCACCGTGCGGTCCAGTGGCACCTGCAGGCCAGTACTCTGCATCAGCGTGCTCAGGCGTTCGCGGGCGCTGGCGGCGGCTTTGGCCAACAGCAGGTGGCCTTCGGCGCCCAGCATCACGTTGTCCAGCGCGGTCAGGTTGCCCACCAGCATGAAGTGCTGGTGCACCATGCCCACACCATGGTCGATGGCGTCTTGCGCGCTGCGCAGGGTCACCGGCTGGCCGTGCAGGGCGATCTGCCCGGCGTCGGCCGCATAAAAACCGTACAAAATGGACATGAGCGTGCTTTTGCCCGCCCCGTTTTCTCCCACCAACCCATGAATACGGCCACTGCGCACGCGCAGGCTGACATCACGGTTGGCGCGCACCGCACCAAAACTTTTGGAAATGCCGGTCATCTCCACCGCCAAAGCACTGCCCTGGCCACCGGCGCCGGATGGCTGCATCGTCATCGCCACGCTCCCTTAAACAGCCGGGCAAGGCCCGGTGGATTCCCGTCGGATCAGCACTGGTTCGCGCATCAGCCGCTGCGAGGGCCGACGACCACTGTCGCCCCGCTCGCCCAGGCGTTGCAGCAAGGCCTGCGCCGCGCGGTCGCCCAATTCGGCCAGCGACTCGCCCATGGTGGTGAGCGCTGGGTACACATATTCGCCCAGCACAATGCCGTCCACCCCCACCACCGAACAGCGCTCGGGCACCGACACACCCAGCTGGGCGGCGGCGCGCAGCACGCCCATGGCCATCAGGTCGTTGCAGGCGAACACGCCCGTGGGCCGACAGCCCTTTGCGCCCAACAGACGCTGCGCCGCCGCAAAACCAGAGACCACACCAAAGTCGCCCTTGACCAGCCAGTCGCGCCCGGGCTCAATGCCGGCGGCGCCCAAGGCTTGGCGCCAGCCGCGCACCCGCGCCTCACTCACCGGCATGCCCGCTGGCCCGCTGATGCAGGCGATGCGGGTGTGCCCCAGGTCGAGCAAGTGCTGCACCGCAGCGCGGGCCACGCCTTCGGCGTCGGACATCAAGGCATCGGCCGGCAAATGCGCCGGATCGTGGTCGATGAACACCATGGGCAGACTGCGCTGCTTCAGGTAGTGGTCCAAGCGCTGCACCAGCACACCGTGGTCAAACAGCCCCGCCACCACCAGCAAGCCGTCGATACGACGACCCAGCAGATTCTCGATCGGCTGGTTGGGCGTTGACTGACCGGGGTGGGTGTTGGCCAGCACCACCGAATACCCAGCCTGCGCGGCCACGCGCTCGGCGCCCAGGGTGATCTCGGCGCAAAAAGGATCGCTCACATCGGGCACCAGAATGCCCAGCACCCGGGTGGCCGCACCCCGCAGGGAGCGCGCCACCTGGCTGGGCACGTAGCCACAATCGGCCACCGCCTGCAGCACGCGTTCACGCGCCGCGGCGCTGACCTTGCGCGTCCCATTGATGACGTGCGACACCGTGGTGTAAGACACCCCGGCGAGCCGCGCCACGTCTTTGATGGAACTCATGCCCTGCGCTTGGTGTGAGCGGTCAGATGGCGATCACTTGCAGGCGTTATTGGCCATGAAGTCCACGACCTTGATCTTGCCGCTCAGGATGCCCGCCTTGGCCTCTTCCACAGCCTTTTTCATATCGGCGTTGACCAGCTTGGCGTTGTGCTCGTCCATGGCGTAGTCGACCCCGCCTTCAGCCAGACCCAGCACCGTCACGCCCGGCTTGTGGCCCTTGGCCACGTTGTAGACGGCCACGTCCACCCGCTTGAGCATGGAAGTGAGCATGGTGCCTGGATGCAGGTGGTTTTGGTTGCTGTCCACGCCAATGGCGAGCTTGCCATTGTCTTTGGCGGCTTGGTACACACCAATGCCGGTGCCGCCGGCGGCAGCGAACACCACGTCGGCACCGCGCGCGAACTGGGCCTTGGCCAGCTCACCACCACGCACCGGGTCGTTCCAAGCGGCGCCGGTGGTGCCGGTCATGTTGGCGAACACCTCGGCCTTGGCGTTGGCGTGTTTCACGCCCTGCTCGTAGCCACACTGGAAACGACGAATCAGCGGAATGTCCATGCCGCCCACAAAACCGACCTTGGCAGATTTGCTGGCCTTGGCGGCCATCACGCCCACTAGGAAGCTGCCTTCGTGCTCTTTGAACACCACCGACTGCACATTGGGCTGATTGACCACCATGTCGATGATGGCGAACTGCAGCTTGGGAAATTCCTTGGCCACTTTCTCGATGCTGGAGGCCTGGCCAAAACCGATGCCAATGATGGGGCTGGCGCCGCGTTCGGCCATGCGACGAATCGCCTGCTCGCGCTGGGTTTCATTGGCGATCTCGAACTCCAGATAGTTCTTGCCGGTTTCCTTTTTCCAGCGTTCCATACCAGCATGGGCCGCCTGGTTGAACGACTTGTCGAACTTGCCGCCCATGTCAAAAATGACCGCGGGCTGGGCCTGAACGCTCAGGGCGGCGGCGGCCACCAAGGACATCAAACCAATTTGAAGGGCGCGAACAGATTTCATAAAAAGACCTCGCAAGGTGGGTTGGGACAAAACACGGGATGCGGGAAAACCGGGGTGGCAAACGTTTGCCACAGCCGCATAATACCCAATAGTTCACACTATCCGTCGCGGAAAAACCCTAGGAAAAAACACTGTGCCAAACACCGCCTTCACCGACTGGTCCTCCCTACCCAAAGTCAGCCTGCACGAACACATCGACGGTGGTCTGCGCCCGCAAACCCTGATCGACCTGGCCCGCGAACGCAGCATGACCCTGCCCCACACCGAGCCCCAAGCTGTGGCGCAGTGGATGGCCGACAACGCCAATTCCGGCAGCCTGGTGCGCTACCTCGAGGGTTTTGCCTACACGGTGCAGGCCATGGCCACCGAGGCCGCTTGTGAGCGCGTGGCCTTTGAACTGGCCGAAGACGCGCGCGCCGAGGGCTGTGTGATGGCCGAGTTCCGCATGGCGCCCCAGTTGTTCGAGAGCCATGGTCTGAGCGCCGAAGCGGCCACCGAGGCCATGTTGCGTGGCCTGGCCAAGAGCGCCCTGCCCTGCGGGCTGATCGTGTGTGGCATGCGCCACCAAAGCCCCGATGTGACGGCCGAGGCCGCACGCATCGCCGCCCAGTACAAGGGCCAGGGCGTGATCGGTTTTGACCTGGCTGGCCCGGAGTTTGGCTTTCCCGCCACCGAGCACCGCCGCGCCATCGACATCGCCTTGGCCGCCGGCCTGGGCCTGACGCTGCACGCCGGTGAAGCCGACGAAGGCGCCCGGGTGCTGGAAGCCGCCGAGCTGGGTGCAACCCGCATTGGCCACGGCGTGAAGGTGGTGGACCGCGCTGAGTGGGCCGCCGCCGCCCGCGCCAAAGGCCTGCACTTTGAGGTCTGCCCATCCAGCAATGTGCACACCGGCGCGGCCACTTCGGTGGCGGCGCACCCCATCCAGGCGATGCTCGCGGCCGGCCTGTCGGTGTCG
>CAMBOY010000009.1 GCA_945869245.1 Hydrogenophaga intermedia | reverse complement strand
CCACAGCCCCACCCCGTCCGCCGAAGCGACCACCCACGCCGCAAGAAGGAAACAAGGTCAGGCCGTCCCGCCCACAGTCAAGCCATCGATCCGCAGCGTGGGCTGACCCACACCCACCGGCACACTCTGGCCCTCTTTGCCACAGGTGCCCACACCACTGTCGAGCTGCAGATCGTTGCCGATCATGGTGACCTTCTTCATCGATTCCGGTCCATTCCCGATCAGGGTCGCGCCCTTCACCGGGTACTGAATCTGGCCGTTTTCCACCCAATAGGCTTGGCTGGCAGAGAACACAAACTTACCGCTGGTGATGTCCACCTGCCCGCCGCCGAAATTCGTCGCGTACAAGCCCTTTTTGATGCTGCGAATGATCTCTTCCGGCGTTTTGTCGCCGGCCAGCATATAGGTGTTGGTCATGCGCGGCATCGGCACATGGGCGTAGCTCTCGCGCCGGCCATTGCCGGTGGGCTTCACACCCATCAGGCGGGCGTTCAGGCTGTCCTGGATGTAGCCACGCAGAATGCCGTCTTCGATCAGCACATTCTTCTGCGTCGGGCAGCCTTCGTCGTCCACATTGAGCGAGCCGCGCCGGTCGGCGATGGTGCCGTCGTCGAGCACCGTCACGCCTTTGGCCGCGACGCGCTGGCCGATGCGGCCGCTGAACGCACTCGATCCCTTGCGGTTGAAGTCGCCCTCCAGTCCGTGGCCCACCGCCTCGTGCAGCAGCACGCCGGGCCAGCCTGGGCCGAGCACCACGGTCATTTCGCCGGCCGGGGCGGGGCGCGCGTCCAGGTTCACCAACGCGGCGTCCACCGCCTCGTCCACATAACGCTGCACCAGCGCGTCGTCAAAGTACGACAGGCCAAAACGGCCGCCACCCCCCGAACTGCCGACCTCGCGTCGGCCGGCCTGCTCGGCGATCACCGTCACCGACAGGCGGATCAACGGGCGCACATCGGCGGCGAGCGTGCCGTCGGCGCGCGCCACCAGCACCACGTCGTGCTCGGCCGCCAGCCCGGCCATGACCTGTTTGACGCGCGGGTCCTTGGCTTTGGCCAGGCGCTCCACCTTCTCGAGCAGGGCCACTTTGGCGGTGCTGTCGAGCGTGCCAATCGGGTCCAGCTCGGGGTAGAGCGCGCGGGCCTTGGATTTTTTGAGCGCGGGCACCTTGACCTTGCGCTGCTGCCCGTGCGCTGCGATGGTGCGCACGCTGTGGGCGGCGTCGAGCAAGGCGTCCCAGGACAAGTCGTCGGAATAGGCGAAAGCGGTTTTTTCACCGCTGACCGCGCGCACGCCCACGCCCTGATCGATGCTGAAGCTGCCGGTCTTGACGATGCCCTCTTCTAGGCTCCAGCCTTCGGCTCGGGTGGTCTGGAAGTACAGGTCGGCGTCGTCGGCGCCGTGACCGAGGATTTCACCCAGCGCTTTCTGCAAATGCCCGGGCGTGAGGCCAAACGGCGTCAGCAGCTGGGATTCGGCGATGGCCAGTCGCGACAGGGTGTGGGCTAGGGTGGGTTCGAATGCGCTCATGCACGCATTGTAGAAAGCCCGGCCCAGTTGAGGGAAGTTGCCTGGCGACGGCCCGACTAAGCCCATGGGCAAGACAACCAGCGCCCGATCAAGAAGGCATCAGCCGTTTGGCGCGCGCCACCGACATCAGGATGCCCAGCCCCACCCCCATGGTCACCATGGCGGTGCCACCGTAGCTAATGAAAGGCAGAGGCACCCCCACCACCGGCAAGATGCCGCTGACCATGCCCATGTTGACGAAGGCATAGACAAAGATATTGAGGGCCATGGCGCTCGCCAGCAGCCGGGCAAACAGGGTCGGGCCATCCAGCGCAATCATGAGGCCGCGCACCACAAGGCCAATAAACGCCACCATCAACAGCACCGCGCCGACCAGACCAAACTCTTCGGAAAACGCGGCATAAATAAAGTCGGTGGTGCGCTCTGGAATAAATTCCAAATGGGTTTGGGTGCCGGCCATAAAGCCCTTGCCCCAGACCCCGCCCGATCCAATCGCGATCATCCCCTGGATGATGTGAAAGCCCTTGCCCAGCGGGTCTTTGTAGGGGTCGAGCAGGGTACAGACCCGGGTGCGCTGGTATTCGTGCAGAACCTTCCAGTCCACGCCTGGCGCACACCATTCGGCCTCCATGGCGATCAGCAGACCGATGCCCACCACAGCCAGAACGACTGGCGGCACGATCAGTTTCCAACTCAGTCCCGCAAAAAAGATGACGAACAGGCCCGAAGCCACCACCAACAAGGATGTGCCCAGATCGGGTTGTTTGAGAATCAGCGCCGCTGGCACCGCCAAAATCAAGCCCGCCACCACAAAATCGGGCCAGCGCAGCAAACCCTCGCGGCGCTGAAACCACCAAGCCAGCATCAGCGGCATGGCGAGTTTCATGAGTTCGCTGGGTTGAATCACCACCCCCAGATCAAGCCAACGCTGCGAGCCCTTGCGGGTGATGCCAAACAGCTCAACGCCCAACAACAGCAACACCCCCAGCACATAGGCTGGCACCGCCACCGCCATCAGCCGCTGGGGCGGCACCTGGGCCACCAGAAACAGCACCCCGGCAGCCAGCAACATATTGCGCGCGTGGTTGACAAAGCGCGTGCCGTGGTCAAAACCCACCGAGTACATCACCAGCAGGCCAGTACAGGCCAACAACAGAATAAAGAAGGCCAAGGGCCCGTCAAAGCCCTGAAACACCGGGGCGATGCGTTGCAACAGGGTGGGTTTGTCCAAAACGGCGGCCATGCGGCGATTATCCTGCGGTCATGAACACCCCCACCGCCCCTTGCGCCACCCATGTGCTGTATTTGCACGGATTTCGCTCCTCGCCCCAGTCGACCAAGGCACAAATGGTCGGCCAACGGGTAGCCCAGCGGCATCCGGGCGTGCGCTGGTGGTGCCCGGCGCTGCCGGCCTCGCCCGCCCAAGCCATGACCGAGGTGCTGCAGGGTCTGAGCGACTGGCCAGTGGAGCGCACCGTCATCTGCGGCTCGTCGTTGGGAGGTTTTTACGCGCGCTGGCTGCAGCTGCGCTGGGGCGCACGCGCGGTGCTGCTCAACCCGGCGGTGTACCCTGCGCGCGACCTGGCGCGCCAAATCGGCGAGCTGGCGCAGTGGCACGACCCGAGCCAACGCCTGCACTTCACAGCGGCGCATGTCGAGGAACTGCGCCAGATGGAGGCCGACATCGCCCGCTGGGGGCCACAGCACCCGCCCCGCCCCGAGACGCAGTTCGCGGTCGTCGCCCAGGGCGACGAGGTGCTCAATTGGCGCGAGATGCAGGCCTTTTGCGCTGGCGCCCAACTGCGGCTGCTGCCTGCCAGCGACCACGCCATCAGCGACTTCGGCGCACACATCGGCGCGGTGTTCGATTTCATGCGCCTGTGCCCGGCTGGTGTGTGAACGGCGCGACGAGCGCCCATGGGACAATCCCACCCCATGTACCTATTGTTCGACGACGCCGGCAAACTGCTGACCGGCCGCATCCTGTCCGAAGCCGACAGCTCGCTGCAAGTGGAGCTCGACAGCGGCAAACGCGCCAAAGTCAAAGCCGCCAACGCGCTGCTGCGTTTTGACAAACCCAGCCCCAGCCAGTTGATGGAGCGTGCTGGTGCACTGGCCGCCAGCATGGAGCTGGCGCTGGCCTACGAATTTGCGCCCGACGATGAGTTCGGCTTTGGCGATCTGGCTGCGGAGTATTTCAGCGCCAAAGCCAGCGCAGAAGAAAAGGCCGCGGCACTCATGTGCCTGCACGGCGCGCCACACTATTTCCGTCGCGCGGGCAAAGGCCGCTACAAAAAAGCGCCGCCCGACATCCTGGCCCAGGCCCTGGCGGCAATCGAGAAAAAGGCCCAGTTGCAGGCCCAAATCGACACCTGGGCAGCCCAGCTCTGCGACGGGGTGTGCCCACCTTCGGTGCGCGAACAGCTCTACCGCATTTTGTTCAAGCCTGACAAAAACGGGCCCGAATACAAGGCGGTGGTCGACGCCGCCAAACGCAGCCAAGAAGGCGTGCTGGCGCTGCTGCAGCGCTGCGGCGCGATCGAAAACGCGTACCAGTTCCACTGGCAGCGCTTTCTGTTCGAGCACTTTCCCAAAGGCACCGGTTTTGGTCCGCTGCAGGCGCCGCCCATCACCGACACACTGCCATTGGCCAATGTGCAGGCCTTTTCCATCGACGACTCGCAAACCACCGAAATCGACGACGCGCTCTCAATCCAAGGTCTGGGCAGCGGCACGGTCACCGTGGGCGTGCACATCGCCGCTCCGGGTTTGGCCATTGCGCCGGACAGCGCCATCGACCAAGTGGCGCGCACGCGCCTGTCCACCGTCTACATGCCGGGCCACAAAATCACCATGCTGCCCGACGAGGTGGTGCAGACCTACACACTGCTCGAAGGCGCACCCCGACCGGCGCTGTCGCTGTATGTGCAGTTCGACGAAGACACCCTGGCGGTGGTGGGCGAAGGCCGCAGCGCGCTCGAGCAGGTGCCGATCGCCCACAACCTGCGGCACGACCAAATCGACCACCTGGTGAGCGCCGAATGGTTGCAGGGCGAAGCGCCCGCGCTGGATGAAGCCACGCTGCAAACGCTGCAGCCGCAGCTGGGCTTTCTGTTTCGCCTGGCCCAGCATCTCAAGGCCCAGCGCGAGGTGGCACGCGGCAAACCCGAGACCTTTAGCCGACCCGACTTCACCTTCAATCTCGACAGCGTGGGCGAAGAAGGCCCGCAGGGTACCGAGACGGTGCGTCTGGGCACCCGCCGCCGGGGCGCTCCGCTGGACCTGATCGTGGCCGAGGCCATGATCTTGGCCAACAGCCATTGGGGCCAGTGGTTGGCGCGCTGTGGTGTGCCCGGCATCTACCGCAGCCAGGCCAGCCTGGCACCGGGTGTCAAGGTGCGCATGGGCGCCAAGGCCCTGCCGCACGCCGGCATCGGGGTGCCGGCCTATGCCTGGAGCACCTCGCCGTTGCGCCGCTATGTCGATCTCGTCAATCAGTGGCAAATCATGGCCTGTGTGCGCAACGGCCCCACCGCCGCTTTGGTGGCGCCGTTCAAGCCCAAGGACGCGCAACTGTTTGGTGTGATCAGCGCCTTTGACACCGCCTACACCGCCTACAACCAATTCCAAAATGGCATGGAGCGTTACTGGACGCTGCAACACATCCGCCAAACCGGCATCAGCGAGCTGGAGGCCACGGTGATCAAAGACGGCGGCTTGGTGCGCGCCGACACCTTGCCACTGGTGTTCCCGGTGATGGGCGCCGACAACCTGGCACGCGGCAGCCGGGTGCGGGTGCGCCTGGGTGCGATGGACGATATTTCGCTGGAAGTGGGTGGTACGGTCATTGGCCAGATCGGTGGGGCGAGCGACGCGTCCCCGGCGAGCGACACCGACGAAGACGAGGACAGCGCACTCGCTGCCCCGGTGGCGCTGGCGATTGATCTGGATGAAGCGCCAGTGGTCGCCGACAGCGGCGAGGCCGCCTAAGGACACGGGAGCGACTGCGATGACACGCTGGTTCTCCGGGCTGAGCACTCTGCACACGGCCTTGCTGGTGTCGGTGGCGGTGCACGCGGCCTTGTTGGCTTTCCGTTTTGCGGCGCCTGAGCAATTCAACCGGGTGTTTCAGGACACGCCGCTGGAGGTGATTCTGGTCAACGCCCGCAGCGAAGCCGCGCCCGAACAAGCCCAGGCCATTGCCCAGGCCAGCCTGCAAGGCGGCGGTGAAGCCGACCAAGGCCGCGCCACCTCGCCGCTGCCGTCGACCCTGCAGATGCGCGACGGCGACGCCCTCGAACCCGACGCCGAGCAAGTGACGGCGCTCAAACAACAGCAAGAGCAACTGCTGGCCAGTCTGCGGGCGCAGATCGCCAATTTGCCACCGCCCCAACCCTCGGGCGAAACCAGCAACGAAGCGGCCCGGGCGCACGAAGCGCGGCGCCAAGCGCTGATCCAGGTGCTGGGGGAGATTGAACGGCGCATCAACGAACAAAACGCCCGCCCGAAAAAACGCTTCATCAGCCCCGCCACCCGGGAGGCGGTGTACGCGGCGTACTACGACACCGTGCGCCGCAAAATTGAAGACCACGGCACCCGCAACTTTCCCCAAGCCGGCGGCCGCAAGCTCTACGGCGAACTCACCATGGTCATGACCATCAACCACGACGGTCGGGTGCTGACCACCGAGGTGGTGCAAAGCTCGGGCAACCCGACCCTAGACCGCCGCTCCGAGGCCATTGTGCAAAGCTTGGCCTTTGGCGCTTTTGACACCGCGATGCGGCAACGCGCCGACCAGATTGTGGTGGTTTCGCGCTTTCGCTACGCGCGCGACGAAACCCTGCGCACCCAGCTCTCGTCCCAATGAAACTGCGTTTCTTTTTTTCGGTGGTGGCCTGGGTGGTGCTGGCAGGCCTGGCACTGCAGCTGTTTTTTTTGGGGCGTATCGCACTCATGGCGGTGGCCGACCCACAAAGCACCGCCTTTCAACGGTCTGAAGCCTGGCGCACCGCCTGGAACGGCCGTGCCGATGGGCAAGCCTGGCGCTGGCGCCAGCGCTGGGTGGACCAGCCCGACCTGGGCAAAGCCATTCAACGTGCGGTGATTGCCTCGGAAGACGGCGGTTTTTACAGCCATGGCGGTGTCGACTGGAGCGCCATCGAATCGGCCTGGCAGCGCAACACGCGCCGCCAGGAACAAGCCGAGAAACGGGCCGAAAAACTGGGCGATCCGGCCAAGGTCAAGCCGCCCAAAATCGCCGGTGGCTCGACCATTACCCAGCAGCTGGCGAAAAACCTGCTGCTCTCGGGCGAACGCACCCTGCTGCGCAAAGGCCAAGAACTGGTGCTCACCCTCATGCTCGAAGCGCTGCTGGACAAAGACCGCATCCTCACCATCTACCTCAACAGCGTGGAATGGGGCGAAGGCGTGTTTGGTGTCGAAGCCGCCGCCCAGCGCTATTTCAAGAAGTCCGCCAAAGCGCTGTCCAACGCCGAGGCGGCGCGGCTGGCGGTGATGCTGCCCTCACCGAAGTTTTTTGAGAAGCGGCCCCAGTCGCCCTACCTCAACCGCCGCACCGCCACCATCGCCGCGCGCATGGTGCAGGTGAACCTGCCCTGACCAGGAGCCGCACATGCGCATTCTTGGCATCGACCCTGGACTGCAATGCACTGGCTTTGGCGTGGTCGACGCCGAGGCGGGTCGGCTGCACTATGTGGCCAGCGGCACCATCCAGACCAGCCCGAAAGACGGCGCGCTGCTGCCCGAGCGGCTGAAGGTGCTGTTCGACGGCATTGGTGAGGTGGTGCAGCGCTACGCCCCCACGGTGGCGGCCTGTGAAATCGTGTTTGTGAACGTCAACCCCCAGGCCACGCTGCTGCTGGGCCAGGCGCGCGGCGCCTGCCTGACCGCGCTGGTGGCCAACGGCCTGCCAGTGGCTGAATACACCGCGCTGCAACTCAAAAAAGCGGTGGTGGGTTATGGCAAAGCCGCCAAACCGCAGGTACAGGAAATGGTCAAACGCCTGCTGCAGCTGCCCGGCCTGCCGGGCAAAGACGCGGCCGATGCGCTGGGCCTGTGCATCACCCACGCGCAGGTGGCGCGCACCACCGCAGCGATCAACAAGGTGGATACCCTGCAAGCTCGCACCCACGCAGCCTACCGGGCGGGGCGCAACTACTGAGCTACAGCAAGCGCTCGACCACCAACACGGCAAAAAAGCCCAGCGCGGCGATCACAGTCCACTTCAGGATCACCAGCCCCCATTGCCGAAACTGCGGGCGACCGGTGCCAATGTAGAACACAAAACACACGCCCGCTGCGATCAGCAGCAACAGGATGGTCCAGCGAAACAGCAGCATGGGGTGTAGCGCGGCTTACCAGGCGCTGGCCAAGTCGGCAAAGCCCGCGGGCGCGTCGGCGCTGCGCTCAAAGCTCACCACCTCCCACGCGTCGGGCTGGTCCATCAAGGCGCGCAGCAACTGGTTGTTCATGGCGTGGCCCGAGCGGTAGGCGGTGTAGTGAGCCAACAGCGGCTTGCCCACGATGTAGAGGTCGCCCATGGCATCGAGGATTTTGTGCTTCACAAACTCGGCCTGGTCGCGCAGACCGCCGACGTTGAGCACCTTCACATCGTCCATCACGATGGCGTTGTCCAAACCGCCGCCCATGGCCAGCCCATGCGAGCGCATCATTTCCACGTCGCGGGTGAAGCCAAAAGTGCGGGCGCGAGCGATGTCGCGGGCATAACGGCCGCTGCCCAAGTCGAATTCGAAGTGCTGACCGGTGGTGCTCACTGCGGGGTGGTCAAACTCGATCTCAAAGCCGAGCTTGTAGCCGTGGAAGGGATCGAGCCGCGCCCACTTGCCACTGCGGCCCTCGCCCTCGCGCACCTCCACCGGTCGGCGCACACGAATAAAACGGCGCGGGGCGTTTTGCTGCACCAGCCCCGCGCTTTGCAACAGATACACAAACGACGACGACGAACCGTCCAGAATGGGCACTTCCTCGGCGGTGATGTCGACCCGCAAATTGTCGAGCCCCAGGCCCGCGCAGGCGCTCATCAGGTGCTCGATGGTGTGCACCTTGGCACCACCATGGGCAATGGTGGAGGCCATGCGGGTGTCGCTCACCGCCTCGGCCCGCACCGCAATGTCGACCGGTTCGGCCAAATCGACCCGGCGAAACACAATGCCGGTGTCGGGCGCCGCCGGGTGCAGCGTCAGCTCCACCCGCTGGCCACTGTGCAGGCCCACGCCCACGGCGCGGGTGACGGATTTGAGTGTTTTTTGGGCCAGCATGCGCAGATTGTAAAAAAACCGGCCTGCCCACGGGGTGGGCGGCCGGTGAAGTTTGGCTATCGCCGCGATGGCGACAAGCACAAACAGATACCGTTCAGTCGGCCTGCTTGCGCAGGAAGGCTGGGATTTCCAAATCGTCCATGCCGCCGAGCGACAGGGCGTCGACCTTGGCTGCGGCCTGGGTGCGGTTGGGTTGGGTCCACACCGCCGGGCGCAGGGTCGGGTCGTAGGCGGGCGCCGTGGCAGCACCCGCTGGCGAGACCTGACCCAGCGTGGTGGCAGTGCTGCCAAACGCGCCACGGGCTTGGGTGGGCGGATTGAACGCCGGGCCGTCGGTGCCGGTGCGCAGCACCTTGAGCGGCGGCGCTTGGCGGGCGGTCTGGCGGTTCAAACCGGTGGCCACCACGGTGACACGCATCTCTTCACCCAGGCTGTCGTCGTAGGCGGCGCCAAAGATGATGTGGGCGTCGGGCGCCGCGTAGGCTTTGATCGCGTTCATCGCTTCGCGCGATTCCTTGAGCTTGAGCGAGTCGCGCGAAGCGGTGACCAGCACCAGCACGCCCTTGGCGCCCGACAGGTCGACGCCGTCGAGCAGCGGGCACACCACCGCCTGCTCAGCGGCGATGCGGGCACGGTCCGGGCCGCTGGCGGTGGCGGTGCCCATCATGGCTTTGCCCTGCTCGCCCATGACGGTGCGCACGTCTTCAAAGTCGACGTTGACGTTGCCGTATTCGTTGATGATCTCGGCGATGCCACCGACCGCGTTTTTCAGCACGTCGTTGGCGTGGGCAAAGGCCTCGTCTTGGGTGATGTCGTCGCCCAGCACCTCTTGCAGTTTTTCGTTGAGCACAACAATCAGCGAGTCCACATTGGCTTCGAGTTCGCTCAGACCGCCATCGGCGTTCTGCATGCGGCGTCCGCCTTCCCAGTCGAACGGTTTGGTCACCACACCCACGGTGAGGATGCCCATTTCTTTGGCCAAGCGAGCGATCACCGGAGCAGCTCCCGTGCCCGTGCCGCCGCCCATACCAGCGGTGATGAACAGCATGTGTGCGCCGGCAATCGCTTCGCGGATCTCGGCTTCAGCCGCCAGCGCCGCTTCGCGGCCCTTGTCGGGTTTGCTGCCAGCGCCCAAACCGGTGCTGCCCAGCTGGATGGTGCGATCGGCGGCGCTGCGAGCCAGCGCCTGGGCGTCGGTGTTGGCGCAAATGAACTCCACGCCCTGCACCCGGCGGCCAATCATGTGTTCCACCGCGTTGCCGCCACCGCCACCCACACCAATGACCTTGATGTGGGTGCCTTGGTTGAAAGTCTCGATGCTGTCGATCAGTTCAATACTCATGTTGCTCTCCTGGGTGGTGTTCATGTGAAGGTCCAATAAAAAGGGGGAAACAAAACCGGGGCGGTGGGTGGTCGGGGCCAACATCGCGGATGGCTGGCGTCCCTGGGCGGCGCAATGCAGTGGCGGGTGTGTGTCATCAGAACGTCCCCATGAACCAGTGTTTGATGCGGTCAAAGGCGCCCGAGACCGGACTGGCCTTCTGCGCCACCTTGAGCCCGCGCAAACGCGCCAAGCGGGCTTCTTCGAGTAGGCCCATGACGGTCGCGGCGCGCGGCTGCGACACCATGTCGGACAAGGCGCTGGTGTAGGTCGGCACACCCCGGCGCACATGCTTGAGAAATATGTCTTCGGCCAGCTCTTCCATGCCGGGCATGGCCGAACTGCCACCCGTGAGCACCACGCCGGAGGACAGCACCTCTTCAAAGCCGGAGTCGCGCACCACCTGCTGCACCAGGGCAAAAATCTCTTCAACCCGGGGCTCGATCACGCCTGAGAGCGCCTGGCGACTGAGCAGGCGCGGACCACGGTCGCCGAGTCCCGGCACTTCCACCTGCTGCTCCGGGTCGGCCAGCAGCTGTTTGGCGCAACCGCTCTCGACCTTGATGTCTTCGGCATCCTTGGTGGGCGTGCGCAAGGCCATGGCGATGTCGCTGGTGATCAGATCGCCAGCGATGGGAATCACGGCGGTGTGGCGAATCGCTCCGCCCGAGAAAATCGCCACATCGGTGGTGCCCGCGCCGATGTCGACCAGCACCACCCCCAGTTCCTTTTCGTCCTGGGTCAGCACCGACTGGCTCGACGCCAACGGGTTGAGCATCAGGTGCTCCACTTCGAGGCCACAGCGGCGCACACACTTGACGATGTTCTCGGCCGCGCTCTGGGCGCCGGTGACGATGTGCACCTTGGCTTCGAGTCGGATACCGCTCATGCCGATCGGCTCTTTGACCTCCTGGCCGTCGATCACAAATTCTTGCGGCTCGACCAGCAGCAGGCGTTGGTCGGTGGAGATATTGATCGCCTTGGCGGTCTCAATCACACGGGCCACATCCGAGGCACTGACCTCGCGGTCCTTGACCGCCACCATGCCGCTTGAGTTGAGGCCCCGGATGTGGCTGCCGGTGATGCCGGTGTAGACCCGACCAATGCGGCAATCGGCCATCAGCTCGGCTTCTTTGAGTGCGGCCTGGATGCTCTGGACCGTGGCGTCGATATTGACCACCACACCGCGCTTGAGGCCGGTGCTGGGCGCCACGCCCAGACCCGCGAGCTTGAGCTCGCCGTCGGGCAAGACCTCGGCCACCACCACCATGATTTTGGAGGTGCCGATGTCGAGGCCGACGATCAAATCCTTGTATTCCTTGGCCATGTTTGTGTGTCTATCGAGAAGAAACCGGGGTTGGGGTGTCGTCCACCGTGGCCACGCCGCGCAAGCGCAGTGCATAGCCATTGGGATAACGCAGGTCGACCGAGGCCACCGAGGCCGCATAGCGCTGGGTGATTTGGGTCAGGGTGTCGGTAAACCGCTGGGTGCGCTCCACCACCTCATCGGGCGTGCCACGACCCAGCTCAAGCCACGCACCATTGGTCAGCTGGGCGCGCCAGTTGCCGCGCTCATTGAGTTCTAGCCGCTTGATATCCAGTTCCAGGGTCGCCAGTTGCTGCTGCAAGCGCCCAAACAAGGACCACACCAGAAAGGCCTGCTCGCGCGGGCCTTGAATTTCGGGCAAGTCTTCGCTGCCTTCGTAACTGGCCTCAAACACCTCGCCGTCGCTGTTGACCAACTGCCCCGAGCCGACCTGCCCCCACCAAGCGGCGGCGCGGTGCTCGATCAACGTGACCCGCAGGCGACCAGGGAATTCGCGCTGCACCACCGCGTGGCGCACCCAGGGCACCGACTCAAACACGGTGCGCAGGCGCTGCAGGTCGGTCAGTAAAAAGCTGGCGGCCACCGGATCGCCCTGCTGCAGCGCCAAATGGGCGCGAAAAGTGACCGGATTTTGGTGTGTCACGTCGCCGTGCACCGTGATGCGCTGCACCGCCCACACCGGGTGCGCCAACATCCAGCGCAGCCCGGCGACCAGCAACAGCGCGGCTCCCGCCACCCACAGGGCGCGGGTGGCCAGCTGCATCAGCCGGACGTCCAGGGGCAAGGGCATGGCGCTCATGGGTCTTAGGCGCGGCTGGGATTGTCCAGCGCCGCAGCGGCCAGCACTTGCAGGCACAGCTGTTCGTAGCTGAGCCCGGTGGCACGGGCCGACATGGGCACCAGCGAATGCCCGGTCATACCAGGCGAGGTGTTGATTTCCAGCAGCCAGGGGCGGCGTTGGGCGTCGATCATCACGTCGGCGCGGGCCCAGCCCCGACAACCGAGCACCTGGTAGGCCTTGAGCACCAGCGCCTGGATCGCCGCTTCCTCGCCCTCAGGCAGGCCACAGGGCACCAGGTACTGGGTGTCGTCGGTGAAGTACTTGTTCTGGTAGTCGTAGTTGCCGTCGGGCGCCACGATGCGAATCACCGGCAGCGCCTGGGCTTGTTCGCCGGTGCCGAGTACTGGGCAGGTGACCTCGTCGCCTGCAATGAATTGTTCGCACATGACCAACGGATCTTGGCCGGCGGCCAACGCGTAGGCGGCATCGCACTGCTCCAGCGCAGTGACCTTGGTCAGGCCGATGGTGGAGCCTTCGCGCACCGGCTTGACGATCATGGGGCTGCCCAGCGCGGCAAAGGCGGCGCGGGTGTCGGCGCCGCTGTGCACCTGGCGCCAAGCCGGGGTGGACAGACCTTCAGCCAACCAGATGCGCTTGGTCATGAGCTTGTCCATGGCCACGGCCGAGGCCATGACACCCGGCCCGGTGTAGGGAATGCCCATGAGTTCGAGCGCGCCCTGCACCGTGCCGTCTTCACCAAAGCGGCCATGCAAGGCGATGAAGCAGCGGGCAAAACCGCGCTGCTGCAGCTCGCCCAAGGGGGTGGTGGCGGGATCAAAGGCGTGCGCGTCCACGCCCTGCCCTTGCAAGGCCTTGAGCACACCGGTGCCAGACATCAGAGAGACCTCGCGCTCGGCAGAACGACCGCCCATGAGCACGGCCACTTTGCCCAGGCTGCGCGGATCGATAGAAGATGGGTTGCTGCTTGACATGGTGCTTGTCCTCACTGCGTTGGTCCGGCCAGCGCCACGACCTGCCCAGGCACGGCGCCAATGGAGCCGGCACCCATGCACAGCACCACATCGCCGTCGCGGGCGTTGTCCACAATCGCCTGGGGCATGTGGGCGATATCGTCCACAAACACCGGCTCGACCTTGCCCGCCACGCGCAAAGCGCGCGCCAGCGAACGGCCATCGGCGGCCACAATGGGCGCTTCGCCAGCGGCGTAGACCTCGGCCAGCAGCACCGCATCGGCGCCACCAATGACTTTCACAAAATCTTCGAAGCAGTCGCGGGTGCGGCTGTAGCGGTGCGGCTGAAAAGCCAGCACCAGGCGCTGTCCCGGAAAGGCGCCGCGCGCAGCCGCCAGCGTGGCGGCCATTTCCACTGGATGGTGGCCGTAGTCGTCGACCACGGTGCAGTGTCCGCCCGCTGGCAGTGCCACTTGGCCATAGCGCTGAAAGCGCCGGCCCACACCCTTGAAGTCGGCCAGGGCCTGCTGCACCGCTGCGTCGGGCACACCCAGCTCCACCGCAATGCCAATCGCGGCCAACGCGTTGAGCACATTGTGTTCGCCCGGCAGGTTCAGCACCACCGGCAGATCGGGCAAGGCCACACCGTTGCGGCGCTGCACGGTGAAATGCATTTGCCCAGACACCGCCCGCACATCCACCGCGCGGATCTGCGCGCCTTCGGACAGACCGTAGCTGGTGATGGGGCGGGCAATCTGTGGCAGCAGTTCGCGGATGGCGGTGTCGTCCACGCACACCACCGCCGCACCATAAAACGGCATGCGGTGCAAAAACTCGACGAAGGCCTGCTTGAGCCGGCCAAAGTCGTGGCCGTAGGTGTCCATGTGGTCGGCGTCGATGTTGGTGACGACCGACAGCACCGGCAACAGATTGAGGAAGGACGCGTCCGACTCGTCGGCTTCGACCACGATGTACTCGCCCGAGCCGAGCTTGGCGTTGACACCCGCGCTGTTGAGCTTGCCGCCAATCACAAAGGTCGGGTCCATGCCGGCTGCGGCCAGCACACTGGCCACCAGGCTGGTGGTGGTGGTTTTGCCGTGGGTACCCGCGATCGCAATGCCTTTTTTCATGCGCATCAACTCGGCGAGCATGACCGCGCGCGGCACCACCGGCAAGAGCTTGGCGTGCGCGGCCACCACCTCAGGGTTGTCGGCCTTGACCGCGGTCGAGGTGACGATGGCGTCGGCGCCGGCGATGTGCGCGGCGTCGTGCCCGATGTGGATGGTGGCACCCAGCTCGGTCAGGCGGCGGGTGGTGGCGCTGTCGGCCAGGTCGCTGCCAGAGATGCGGTAACCCTGGTTGAGCAGCACCTCGGCGATGCCGTTCATGCCGGCGCCACCGATGCCCACAAAGTGGATGTGTCGAATCGCGTGTTTCATGTCTTGTTGTTCCCTGAGGCGAGCGCCTCGCAGGCAGCCACCATGGTGGCGACTGCGTCGGTGCGGGCCACGGTGCGGGCGCGCTCGGCCATGCTCAGCAGTTCGCTGCGCTGCAGGCTGCTCAGCCGCTCGGCCAGCGCTTGTGGGGTGAATGCGGTCTGCGGCACACACCAGGCGGCCCCGGCATGTACCAAAAAAGCGGCGTTGGTGGTCTGGTGGTCGTCCACCGCGTAAGGAAAGGGCACAAACAGCGCGGCGGCGCCCACCGCCGCCAGCTCGGTGACGGTGCTGGCACCAGCGCGGCAGACCACGATGTCTGCGTTGGCAAAGGCGCTGGCGGTGTCGTCGATGAAGGGCGTGAGTTCGGCTTGCACACCGACGGCGGCGTAGTTGGCGCGCAAAGCCTCGATTTGTTTTTCGCCGCTTTGGTGCAGCACCTGCGGGCGCTGGTCTGCGGGCAACAAAGCCAGGGCCTGCGGCACGGTGTCGTTGAGCGCTTTGGCGCCCAGACTGCCACCCACCACCAGCAAGCGCAAGGGGCCGCTGCGCCCGGCAAACCGTTCGGCCGGCGCGGCCTGCTGCACAAAAGCCGCACGCAAGGGGTTGCCGATCCATTCGCCTTTGGGCAGTGCCTTGGGGAATGCGGTGTACATGCGGTCGGCCACGCCGGCGAGCACCTTGTTGGCCATGCCAGCGACCGAATTTTGTTCGTGCAGCACCAGCGGCTTGCCAGCGAGCACACCCATCATGCCGCCCGGGAAGGTGATGTAGCCGCCCAGGCCCACCAGCACATCGGGCTTGACCCGGCGCACCACCGACAAGGCCTGCCAGAAGGCGCGCAGCAGCTTGAGCGGCAGCAAAGCCAGGGTCACCACCCCTTTGCCGCGTACACCACCAAAGGCGATGGTGTGCAGGGTGAAACCACGCGGTGGCACCAAGCGGCTTTCCATGCTGTCGGGCGCGCCCAGCCAGTGCACCTGCCAGCCGCGCTCGCGCAGGGCCTCGGCCACCGCCAAGCCTGGGAAGATATGCCCCCCGGTGCCGCCGGCCATGATGAGTGCGGTCTTGTCGCTCACAAGGCCCCCTTGCGCATCATGGCGCGGTTTTCATAGTCGATGCGCAACACAATCGCCAGCGCAATCAGGTTGAGCAAAATGGCCGAGCCGCCGTAACTCATCAGTGGCAGGGTCAGGCCCTTGGTCGGCAAAGCGCCCAGGTTCACCCCAATGTTGATGAAGGCCTGGAAACCAAACCACAGGCCCACCCCCTGGGCCACCAGACCAGCGAACACCTGATCCAGCGCAATCGCTTGGCGGCCAATGTCCATGATGCGGCGAGTCAGCCACAGAAACACACCAATGATGAGCAGCACGCCCACCAGACCAAACTCTTCGCCAATCACAGCGAGCAAGAAGTCGGTGTGCGCCTCGGGCAACCAGTGCAGTTTTTCGACGCTGCCGCCCAAGCCCACACCAAAAATCTCGCCGCGCCCAAACGCGATCAGCGAGTGCGACAGCTGGTAGCCCTTGCCCAGCGCGTGTTCCTCGCTCCAGGGGTCTAGGTAGGCAAAGATGCGCTCGCGCCGCCATTCGCTGGTGAGCACGATCATGGCAAAGGCGACCGCCACCAACAGCGCCATGACAAAGAACATGCGGGCGTTGACACCACCCAAGAACAAAATGCCCATGGCGATCACCACAATCACCATGAACGCACCCATGTCGGGCTCGGCCAGCAACAGCATGCCCACCACCATCACCGCAGCGGCCATGGGCAATACGGCACGGAAGAAGCGCTCTTTCACGTCCATCTTGCGCACCATGTAATCGGCGGCGTACAGCAGCACCGCGAGCTTGGCCAGTTCGGACGGCTGAAAATTCATGATCCCCAGAGGAATCCAGCGGCGCGCGCCGTTGACCTCTTTGCCAATAAAGGGCACCAGCACCAACATCAGCAACACCAAGGCCAAGGCAAACAGCCAAGGTGCCATGCGTTCCCATGTGCGCATCGGGAACTGGAAGGCGATCAAACCGGCAATCAGACCGATGGTGATCGAGATCGTATGGCGCAGCACAAAGTGGTGTTGGGCGTAACTGGCAAACCGTGGGTTGTCGGGCAAGGCGATGGACGCGGAGTACACCATCACCAGGCCCCAGGCCATCACCGACAGCGCCACCCACACCAAGGCCTGATCAAAGCCATGCTGGACACCGGTCGTGCCCAAGCCCTGACCGCGTGTGCCACCCAGTGACAGCGGCAAAGCCGCGCTGCGGGCACCAGGCCACCAGGCTTTCCAAAAGGGTGCGGCTTTACTGCTCATACCCCCACCTCCAAGTCCACACCGGCATCGGCGGCCAACTCACGCACGGCGTCGATGAACACCTGAGCGCGGTGGCCATAGTGGTCGAACATATCCAAGCTGGCGCAGGCGGGCGACAGCAGCACCGCATCGCCCAGGCGCGCCTCGGCCGCGCACAGACGCACCGCCTCGGGCAAGGTGTCGGCGTTGTGCATCACCAGGCTGCCAGCGCCATGGCTTTCGATCGCGGCTCGGATGGCCGGGCCGTCCTTGCCGATAAAGACCGCTGCACGGGCGTGGCGCAGCACCGCAGGCGCCAGTGGCGCAAAGTCTTGGCCTTTGCCGTCGCCACCCAGAATAATCACCAAGCGGCGCTCGGCGCCCAGCCCTTGCACCGCCGCCAGCGTCGCGCCCACATTGGTGCCCTTGCTGTCGTCGAAATACTCCACCTCGCGCACGATGCCAATCGGCTCGACCCGGTGCGGCTCGCCCCGGTATTCGCGCAGGCCGTGCAGCATCGGTGCCATGGGTGCGCCGGTGCTGGTGGCCAGGGCCAGTGCCGACAGCGCATTGACCGCGTTGTGCCGACCCCGGATGCGCAGGGCTTCCACCGGCATCAAGCGTTGCAGATAGATGTCGTCCTCGGTGTCGTGGCGGCTGCGCTTGCGGGTTTCGTCCACCGCCAAGGCGCGCACCAGCCACTCCATGCCGTTGACCGACTCGATGCCCCAGTCGCACGCCCGACTGGGCAGGTCACCACCAAAGGTCGCGAAGGGCCGCGCGCTTTGCTGGCGGTTGCGGCCACTGACTTTGACCGTCACCATTGGCGGGGTATAGCCCAGCACTTGCGCGTCGTTGCGGTTGAGCAGCATCAGCGCCTGAGCGCCGAATACCGCGCGTTTGGCCTCTGTGTAGGCGGCCATGGAGCCATGCCAGTCGAGATGGTCTTCGCTGAGGTTGAGCACCGTCGCGGCGGTGGGCACCCCCGACCACGGGCCGCTGTGGGTCTGGTCGAGCTGGAAGCTGGAGAGTTCCAACACCCAGACCTGCGGCAGGTGGGGTGGCTCGGGCGGCGCGGGTGGCGGCGGGGTGAACAAGGGCGTCTGGTCGTCTTCACCGTCTGTCCGTGCATCGGACTCGGTATCGGCCGCCATCTCGGTATCAGCTGGCTGATCAAATGCCACCGCGTGCTCGTCCGCCGTGGTCACCTCGGGCGTTTCAGAGGCGGCGGCGACCTGTTCCAGTGGGTTGGCCAAGCGTGGCTCTGTGGCCGTGTTGTGGGCTTCGGCCTGTTGGGCGGCTTCTTCAGCGGCGCGCTCGGCGGCTGCGCTGGCGTTGGCCTGGGCTTCGGTATCCAGCGCCTCTTGCAGCACGTCCAGCAGTGTCGGACCGATGTTGCCCGCCACGGCGACGCGCCAGCCAGCGCGGTCCAGCAGCTTGCCGGTGAGCGAGGTGACCGTGGTCTTGCCATTGGTGCCGGTGATGGCCAACACCTTGGGGTGGTAGGGCCACTCGGGCCGCTGCGCCAGCCCTTGCAGGGCTTGAGCAAACAGGTCCAGCTCACCCCAGAACGGCACGCCGCGCTCGGCGCACCAGGCGGCCACCGGGGCCAGTTGTTCGGGCGGCAGCCCGGGGCTGCGGGTCACCAGGGTCCAGTTGGCGCGGGCCAGCAGCTCGGCGCCAAACGGCCCACTCAACAAATCCACAGCCGGGTGTTCGGCTTGCAGGGTCGGCCATTGGGGCGGCGCGCTGCGGGTGTCGGCCACAGCCACCTGTGCGCCCAGGCGGGCGCACCAGCGCGCCATGGCCAGACCAGACAAGCCCAGGCCGAGCACCAGCACCCGCTGGTCTGTCCAAGACCATGCGGGCGCAGCGCCATCGGCGCTGGGGTGTTCGAGGGGCAGACTCAGTTCGTTCATCGCAGTTTCAGGGTCGACAGGCCGACCAAACACAGCAGCATGGTGACAATCCAGAAGCGCACCACCACCTGCGTTTCTTTCCAGCCTTTTTTCTCAAAGTGGTGGTGCAGCGGCGCCATTTGCAGCAAGCGGCGGCCCTGACCGTAGCGGCGCTTGGTGTACTTGAAATAGCTCACCTGCAGCATCACCGACAGGGCTTCGACCACAAAAATGCCACCCATGATGGCCAGCACAATTTCTTGCCGCACGATGACCGCAATCGTGCCCAGCGCACCACCCAGAGCCAGCGCGCCGACATCGCCCATGAACACCTGGGCTGGGTGGGTGTTGAACCACAGAAAGGCCAGTCCAGCACCGGCCATGGCCGAACAGAAAATCAACAACTCGCCAGCACCCGGAATGTGCGGCAGCAACAGATATTTGGAGAACACCGCGTGTCCAGTGACATACGCAAAGATGCCCAGCGCCGAGCCCACCATGACCACCGGCATGATGGCGAGGCCATCAAGGCCATCGGTCAGATTGACCGCATTGCTCGACCCGACGATGACCAGATAGGTCAACACCACAAAGCCAAACACACCCAGTGGATAGCTCACCTCTTTGAAGAAGGGCACCATCAAGCCGGCATGCTGTGGCAGGTCCACGGTAAAGCCCGACGCCACCCAGCCAAAGAACAACTCCACCACCCGCTGGTTGCTGACCTCGGAGACCGAAAACAGCAGATAAAACGCGGCCAGCAAGCCAATCACCGACTGCCAAAAATACTTCTCACGCGAGCGCATGCCCTCGGGGTCTTTGTGCACCACCTTGCGCCAGTCGTCCACCCATCCGATGGCGCCAAAGCCCAAGGTGACGATCAGCACAATCCAGACGAAGCGATTCGACAAATCGAACCACAACAGGGTAGACAACGCGATCGAGAACAGGATCAGCACGCCACCCATGGTGGGTGTGCCGCCCTTGCTTAGGTGGGTCTGCATCGCGTATTCGCGGATCGGCTGACCGATCTTGAGCGCAGCAAGACGGCGAATCACATAGGGGCCGGCGGCCAGACCCAAGATCAAGGCGGTGAGCGCAGCCATGACCGCGCGAAAGGTCAGATACTGAAACACGCGCAGAAAGCCCAGTTCGCTGGACAGGCTCTGCAACCAGTGGGCCAAACTAAGCAGCATCGGTCGATTCCTTGTTGGCGGCGGTGGCGCTGTTCTGCAGCGCGTGCACCACCCGCTCCATGCGCATAAAACGCGAGCCCTTGACCAGCGCACTGGCTGGGGCTGTGTGGGTGTGTTGAACGGATTGGGCCCAGGCGGCCGCCAGCGCGTCCACGTCGTCCCAATGGGTGGGCGCGGCCTCACCTGCGGCGCGCAGCGCGTCACAGGCTTGACGCATCCAGGCACCACTCACATGCACGGCGTCGATACCACGGTCCTGGGCGTGGCGCAGCACTTCCAAGTGGAAGGCCAGACCTTGGTCGCCCACCTCACCCATATCGCCCAACGCCAGCCAGCGCGGACCGGGCAACTCGGCCAACACGTCGATGGCGGCGCGCACCGAATCGGGATTGGCGTTGTAGGTGTCGTCCACCAAGCCCAGGCTGTGGCCGCTGGGCCAACACACCGAAAGCGCGCGCGAGCGACCGCCCACCGGCTCAAAAGCCTGCAGCCCTGCGGTCACCGCCTGCAGCGGCACACCAGTGGCCATGGCGCAGGCGGCGGCGGCCATGGCGTTGCGCACGTTGTGGCGTCCGGCGATGTGCAGCCGGGTCTCGTGGGTCAGCCCGGCGGCACGCCACACCACCCGCCAGTGGCCATGCTGCCATTGGGCAGATACCGCCAGCACGTCGGCAGCGGGATCGTGGTCGGAGAAGGTCACGACACGACGGCCTGCAGCCAAGCCGTGCCACAGAGGGGTGTGGGGATCGTCGCTGGGAAACACCGCCACGCCATCGCTGGACAGGGCTTGGAGCACCGCGCCGTTTTCGCGCGCCACCGCTTCGACCGTGCCCATGAATTCCTGGTGTTCGCGCTGGGCGTTGTTGACCAAGGCCACCGTGGGCTGCGCCATGGCGGCCAGCCCAGCGATTTCGCCTGGGTGGTTCATGCCCAGCTCGACCACCGAGAGACGATGGTGGTCGCGCAAACGCAGCAAGGTCAGAGGCACCCCAATGTCATTGTTCAGATTGCCCTGGGTGGCGTGGGTGTGATCGGGCTGCGCCGCACGCAGGATGGAAGCCACCATCTGGGTCACAGTGGTCTTGCCGTTGCTGCCAGTCACCGCAATCAGCGGCCCTTGGTAACGCGTGCGCCACAGCCGCGCAAGTTCACCCAAAGCCACGCGACTGTCGGGCACTTCGGCGCCGGGCAGACCCGCTTCTGCCAAACCGCCTTCGGCCAGCGCCGCCACCGCGCCTTGGGCGCGCGCTTGTGGCACAAAGTCGTGGGCGTCAAAACGCTCGCCGCGCAAGGCGACAAACAAATCGCCTGGCGCCAGGGTGCGGGTGTCGGTGTGCACCCGCAGCACTGGCTGCGCAGACGTGCCCAGCACACGGGCGCCGCTGAGCTGAGCCAACAGATCGAACACACCGTGCATGGGTGCTGCGGGTGTGGCGCTCATGCCGACACCTCCTGCGTTGGGCGAGCCCGCAGCGCGTGGGCGGCGTGCTCGCAGTCGTTGAAGGGGCGGCGCACGCCGGCTACCTCTTGGTAGTCCTCATGGCCTTTGCCAGCGATCAGCACCACATCGGCGGCCTGGGCTTGGCGCACCGCATCGGCAATGGCACTGGCGCGGTCGGGCTCGATGCGCACCGCTTCGGCTTGGCGCAGGCCTGCGCGCATCTGCAACAGGATGGCCATGGGGTCTTCGCTGCGTGGGTTGTCGCTGGTGAAGACACACACATCGGCCTGGCGCTCGGCGGCGGCGGCCATCAAGGGGCGCTTGATCGGGTCGCGGTCGCCGCCACAACCCACCACCACCCACAGCCGACCGTGGCGCGCTTGCGCCAGCGGGCGCAAGGCTTGCAGCGCTTTGTCCAGCGCGTCGGGGGTGTGGGCGTAATCGACCAGCACCAAGGGCTCGGCGTCGGCGACGCGTTCCATGCGGCCCGGCACGGGGCTGAGCTGGGCGCAAGCGGCTACCGCAGCGGCCAGGCTGTGACCGCGTGCGCGCGCAACCGCCAGCACCGCCAACAAATTCATGGCGTTGTACGCCCCCACCAGCGGCACCTCGAGCGCGACCTGGTCGCACGGCAAGCCAGCGGCGTCGGTTTCTAGCACGACCCAGGCCTGCCCGTGGGCGGTGCTGCGCAGATCGACCGCTTGCAGGTGGCGGGCGCCTGTGTGTGCAGCACCCAAGCCATAGGTCCACAGCGCCAGACCGGTGCGGCCTTGCAGCGACTGCAGCAACACCGCGCCTTTGGGGTCGTCCGTGTGCAGCACCGCGGCTTGCAGGCCGGGCCACTGAAACAGACGCGCTTTGGCTTGCCAATAGGCGTCCATGCTGCCGTGGTAATCCAAATGGTCTTGGGTGAAATTGGTG
>CAMBOY010000008.1 GCA_945869245.1 Hydrogenophaga intermedia | reverse complement strand
CGACAGCATCCCTTTGCCCAAAGAAGCCTCTGCGACGGGTGACACATTGGTGCTGTTGACCCGGCACCAAGCCCACCGGGCGCAGATCTTCGAGGAGAGCGGGCGTGTGTACGTGCAGCCTCGACATCCGGTGGCGGTGGTGAATATGGATTGCACTAACCCACAAGGCGTGCGTGCCACTTTTGAACAGGGCTGGCGGGAAGCCAAGGCGCTGATGAGTGGCGTGCGCTGAAGGGTTCCGGGGTGCCAGTCCTCACGCCCCCAGCGGCAAACGGGCCGAGTCTTTGACCTCTTCCATCACCGCGTAGGTGCGGGTTTCGCGCACGCCGGGCAGCTGCCACAGCACGCGGCCGGCAAAGTCGCGGTAGGCCGCCATGTCGGCGGTGCGGGTTTTGAGCAGGTAGTCAAAGCCGCCCGCCACCATGTGGCATTCCAGAATCTCGTCATGCACCTGCACCGCCGCCTTGAAGGCGTCGAACACATTGGGCGTGGTGCGATCCAGCAGCACTTCGACAAACACCAGCATGCCTCGCCCCAGCTTGAGCGGATTGAGCCGCGCTTCAAAGCCCAAGATATAGCCTTCGCGCTGTAGGCGCTGGGTGCGCGCCAGGGTGGCCGTGGGCGATAAGGCCACCGCCTCAGCCAGTTTCAGGTTGGACAAGCGCCCATCGGCCTGCAGGGCGGCCAAGATGCGCAGGTCGATACGGTCGGGCTCGGTGTCGCTATGCATGGTGTATTTGACTATTTAGGCTATGAATTTTAGAGAAATATTTGTGTTTGATGCGGGC
This sequence comes from Hydrogenophaga intermedia, assembly GCA_945869245.1. Classification (GTDB taxonomy): domain Bacteria; phylum Pseudomonadota; class Gammaproteobacteria; order Burkholderiales; family Burkholderiaceae_C; genus Hydrogenophaga; species Hydrogenophaga intermedia_B. The sequence continues at coordinate 22,676 of CAMBOY010000008.1, read as the reverse complement.
AAACTGCGTGCATTCACCTGCTGGAGACCGCCATGCCCCGCATCCAAGACCGCTTGCCCTACCCCTACCGGCCCGAGGCCGACACCGTCGCTCAGCGACTGGCCGCCCTGCAGGGCGCGCTGGATTGGGCCGCCGCCGCCCAGGTGGCCGCTCCCTGGGTGCGCGCGGTGCGCGAGAACCCGCCGCCGTTTTGGGCCATGGAGAGCCTGCTCAAGGAATACCCGATTTCCAGCGCCGAAGGTCTGGCCCTGATGCGTCTGGCCGAGGCCTTGCTGCGCGTGCCCGATGCCGAGACCGCCATCGCGCTGACCGCCGACCAGCTGGGGCGTGCGGACTTCGATGGGGCGGCACACGCCACCGCCGGGCCGCTCCAAGGTGGGGTGCACCCCCTCGGGGGGCCTGGCGACGCCAGGGTTGGGGGCCAGGCCTCGACGCTCGCCAGGTTGTCATCGACGGCCATCGCCATGTCCAAGCACTTCCTGCCCGACGCGGGCCACGAGCCGGGCCTGATGGCCAAGCTGGGTGCGCGCACCGTGGTCGCCGCCACGCTGCGCGCGGTGCAGCTGCTGGGCCGCCAGTTCGTGCTGGGCCAGACCATTGGCGAAGGCATGAAGGAAGCGACGGCGGCGCGCAAGAAGCAAGCCAATCTGCAGGTTCCGCCGCCGGGCCGCCCTAAGGCGGAACGCGCCCCCTTGGGGGGCAGCGACCCGCGCAGCGGCGTAGCGTGGGGGCTCTGGTTCAGCTACGACATGCTGGGCGAGGGCGCCCGCACGGCGGCGGATGCGCTGCGCTACCAGGCCAGCTACGAGAGCGCCATCGCGGCAATAGCCCAGGGTGCCGACCCGGCGCGCCACCCGGCACAGAACGACGGCATCTCGATCAAGCTCAGCGCCTTGCACCCGCGCTACGAGGACGGGCAGCACGCGCGCGTGATGGAAGAACTGGTGCCACGCGTGTGGACCCTGTGCCGCGCCGCCGCGGCGGCCAACCTGAACCTGACCATCGACGCCGAGGAAGTGGACCGGCTCGAACTCTCGTTGGACGTGTTCGAGGCCCTGGCCGCGCTGGTGGCCGAACACTGCCCGCAATGGCAAGGCCTGGGTCTGGCCATGCAGGCCTACCAGACCCGCGCGGTCGAACTGATTGCGCACATCGCCGCGCTGGCCCGGCAATACAAGATCAAGTTCATGTGCCGCCTGGTCAAGGGCGCCTACTGGGACGCCGAGATCAAGCGCGCGCAGGAGCAGGGCTTGAGCGCCTACCCGGTGTTCACCCACAAGCACCACACCGACGTGAGCTACCTGGCCTGCGCCAAGGCCCTGCTGGACGCAACCGATGCGATCTTTCCGCAGTTCGCCACGCACAACGCCGGCACGATTGCCGCGATCCTGCAGATGGCCTCGCGCAAGGCGGTCCCGTTCGAATTGCAAAGATTGCACGGCATGGGTGAGGGCATCTACCGCGAGGTGCTGAAGAACCCGCTGGTGAGCTGCCGCGTCTACGCCCCGGTGGGCGCGCACCGCGACCTGCTGGCTTACCTGGTGCGGCGTCTGCTGGAAAACGGCGCCAACTCGTCGTTTGTGCACCAGCTGGCCGACGAGTCGGTGGGCATGGACGAGCTGCTGATTTCGCCGCTGCGCCTGGAGCCACAGGCCTCGCTGCCGTTGCCGCCCGATCTGTACAGTGCCGCGCGCGCCAACAGCACGGGTCGCGACCTAGCGGTGATCGCGCAGCGCGATGAGCTGCTGGCGGCGCACGCGGCCTGTGTCGTGCCGGCGGTGGCCGAGGCCAAGGCCGACGAGGCCGCCGACGCTGTGGCGCGCGCCTCCCAAGCTTTCGCGGCTTGGAACCACACCCCGGTGGCGCATCGCGCCGCTGTGCTGCGCCGTGCCGCCGACATGCTGGACGCCGAGTTGCCGCGCTTCTGTGCCCTGCTGGTGAAAGAGGCGCACAAGACCTGGGGCGACGCCGTGTCCGAGGTGCGCGAGGCGGTCGACTTTCTGCGCTACTACGCCAACGATGCCGAGCGCGTGATGGCGCCGCAGACCCTGCCCGGCCCGACCGGGGAGAGCAACACGCTGCGGCTCGAAGGCCGCGGCGCCTGGGTCTGCATCAGCCCCTGGAATTTCCCCTTGGCCATCTTCATGGGCCAGGTCGCGGCCGCGCTGGCCACCGGCAACACGGTGCTCGCCAAACCCGCCGAGCAGACCCCGGCGGTGGCGCTGGAAGCGGTGAAGCTGCTGCACGCCGCCGGCATTCCCGCCGATGCGCTGCAGTTGCTGCACGGCCCCGGTGAGACCGTGGGCGCGGCGCTGGTGGCCGCACCGGGTGTGGCCGGCGTGGTGTTCACCGGTTCCACCCAGGTGGCCAAGATCATCCAGCGCGCGCTGGCCGCCAAGGACGGCCCCATCGTGCCGCTGATCGCTGAGACCGGTGGCATCAACGCCATGCTGGTCGACAGCACCGCCCTGCCCGAGCAGGTGGCCGACGCGGTGCTGCAAAGCGCCTTCCGCAGCGCGGGCCAGCGCTGCTCGGCGCTGCGCCTGCTGTGCGTGCACGAGGCCATTGCCGACGGCGTGATCGAGATGATCCAGGGCGCGGCGAAGGAACTGGTGGCCGGCGATCCGTCGCAACTGACCACCGACCTCGGCCCGGTGATCGACGCCGAGGCCTTTGACAACATCCAGCGGCACATCGCGCGCCTGCGCGGCAGCGCGAAGGCCCTGTTGCCAGACATGGCGGCGAGTCCAGCGCTGCCCAACCTGGTGTCTCCGCAGATGTTCGAGGTCGGCGCCATCGCCGAGGTGACGCAGGAGATCTTCGGCCCGGTGCTGCAAGTGGTGCGCTGGAGCGGCGACCCGCTGGACGTGATCCGCCAGATCAACGCGTTGGGCTACGGCTTGACCCTGGGCATCCAGACCCGCATCGACAGCCGCGCCCAGGCGCTGGCAGCGGCGGCGCGGGTGGGCAACGTGTATGTGAACCGCAACATGATCGGTGCGGTGGTGGGCGTGCAGCCATTCGGCGGTGAAGGCTTGAGCGGCACCGGCCCCAAGGCTGGCGGGCCGAACTACCTGCTGCGCTTCTGCGCCGAGCAGACGCTGACCATCAACACCACGGCGGCGGGGGGCAATGTGGCCCTGTTCGCTGCGCATTGACCGGTCTGGTCGTGTGGGAGGTGGCGGGCTACCATGGGTGCATCGCCACTTTGAAAGTCCCTGCATGGACACCCAAGACACCGCTCAGCGCATCAACCGCTGGCTCGACGACAACCGGATCACCGAAATCGAATGCCTGATCCCCGACATGGCAGGGCAGGCGCGCGGCAAGATCGTGCCACGCCACAAATACGACCCGGCTGCAGGCCTGCGCCTGCCCGAGGCGGTGCACATGATGAGTGTCACGGGCGACTTTCCGCAAGAGGACTTCACCTCGGTGGCCGATGGCGACATGCTGCTGGTGCCCGACGCCAACTCGCTGCGTCCGGTGCCCTGGGCCAAAGAGCCGACCGCCCAGATCATCCACGACTGCCATTACTTTGATGGTCGGCTCATGGAGCTGGCCTGTCGGTCGGTGCTGCGCCGGGTACTGGCTATGTACCGCGACAAAGGCTGGACCCCGGTGATTGCGCCCGAAATGGAGTTTTATCTGGTGCAGGTCGAGCCCGATGAAGACATCCCGCTCAAGCCGCCACTGGGCCGCACCCGCCGCACCGAAGCGGGCATGCAGAGTTTTTCCATCGACTCAATCAACGAGTACGGCGATGTGTTCGACATCATGTACGACTGGTGTGAGGCCCAGGGCATTGCGCTGGATACCTTGATCCACGAAAATGGCACCGCCCAGATGGAAATCAACCACGACCACGGCGACCCGTTGGCGCTGGCCGACCAGGTGTTTCTGTTCAAGCGCACCATTCGCGAGGTGGCGATCCGCCACAACATGTACGCCACCTTCATGGCCAAGCCGATGCAAGGCCAGCCGGGCAGCGCCATGCACATGCACCAGAGCGTGGTGCACACCGCCAGCGGGAAGAACATCTTTAGCCAAGACGACGGCAGCCCTTCACCGGCGTTCTTTCACTTTATGGCCGGCCAGCAGACCTATCTGCCGGCGGCCACCGCCATCTTCGCGCCCTACGTCAACTCCTACCGCCGGCTCTCGCGCTTCACGTCGGCGCCGATCAATCTGCAATGGGGCTACGACAACCGCACCTGTGGTCTGCGGGTGCCGCACTCCGACCCGCAGGCCCGGCGTATCGAAAACCGGCTGGCGGGGGTGGATGTGAATCCTTATCTGGTGATGGCCGCCAGCCTGGCCTGTGGTTACCTCGGTATGGAGCAGAAGCTCTCACCGAGCGAGCCCCTGGCCGGCAGCGCCTACGAAAAACCGCACCAACTGCCGCGCCACCTCGACGACGCGGTGGACACCTTGATGGCCTGCAAGCCCTTGGTCGAGCTGCTGGGTGAGCACTTTATACAGACCTACGCGGCGGTGAAGGCGGTGGAGTACCGCGAGTACTTTGACGTCATCAGCCCCTGGGAGCGGCGTTTCCTGTTGCTGCAGGTCTGAGCGGGTTCAGCGCAGCCACTGCACCAGCCAGGGCAGTGCCAGGGCACTGATCACCACTTGCAGGCCCAGCGCCAGCCCGGCGTAGGCGCCGGCGTCGGGCTGCACTTGCAGGGCGCGCGCCGCACCAATGCCGTGGGCGGCGGTGCCCAGTGCAAAACCGCGGGTGCGCCAGCCGCGCGCGTCGGTGGGCACTCCCAAGATTCCAAACAGGCTGCGCGCGCTCATGGCGCCAATCAGCCCGGTGATGACGGCAAACACGGCGGCCAGCGCGGGCTCGCCGCCCAATCGCTCAGCCAGCCCCATGGCCACGGGCGCGGTCACCGATTTGGGCACCAGTGCCCACAACACGCCAGCGGGCAAGTCCAGCCATGCGCCCAGCGCCCAGGCGCTGCCCGCACTGGCCAGCCCCCCAGCGAGCGCCGCCAGCAGCAGCGGTGCCGCGTGGGCGCGCAGTTCGTGTCGCCGCTCCCACAGTGGCCAGCCCAACGCCACCACCGCCGGCCCGAGCAAAAAGTGGATGAACTGCGCTCCGGAAAAATACGTCGGGTAGGGTGTGCCACTGAGCCACAAGCCGCCAGCAATCAGCACCACAGACCACAACACCGGGTTGGCCCACGGTGCCTGTTGGGTGCGCAGATACAAGCTGTGTGCCAGCGCATACACCACCACCGTGGCCGTCAGGCCAAACAGCGGTGTGGACGACAGATAGACCCAGAGCTGAACAAAATCAGTCATCGCTGCGTTCTGGTGTTGCCTGCCCGGTGAGCGCATCGCTGGCCGTCATGGGTCGCCGCCAGGCCCAGCGCAGCACCAGTGCGGTGACTGTCAGCCCGATCCAGGTGGATACCACCAGCACCAGCATCACCCGCCAGCCGTGTGTTTGCAGCAGGCCGATATGGACCATGACGCCCACGCCCACCGGTACAAACAGCAGCGACAGGTGAGACAACAAAAACCGGGCGGTGTCGCCCACTGAGGCCCGCACGGCAGGCCAACGCAAGGCCAGCACCAACAAGCCCATGCCCACCACCGGGCCGGGCACCGGCAGGCTCAGTCCCCGAGATAGCAGCTCGCCCGCCGTCTGGCAGGCCAGCAACCAGGCCAGGCCGTGCAGCGCGTTCATGCGGTGCGGTGCTGTGTTGGGCTATGTATCAAAAGCGTGGCAGATCCGGGTGCTTGATCTGGCCGCCGCGCACCAGCATCTTGCCGTATTCGGCGCAGCGGTGCAGGGTGGGAATCACCTTGCCAGGGTTGAGTCCGCCTTGGGGGTCGAATGCGCGCTTCACACCAAACATTTGCTCGTTTTCAGCGGCACTGAACTGCACACACATGCTGTTGATCTTCTCCACGCCCACCCCGTGTTCGCCCGTGACGGTGCCGCCCATGGCCACGCTCGTTTCCAGAATGTCGGCACCAAACAGCTCGCAGCGGCGCAGCTGGTCGGGGTCGTTGGCATCAAACAGAATCAGTGGGTGCAGGTTGCCGTCGCCGGCGTGGAACACGTTGGCGCAGCGCAGCTGGTACTTCTTTTCCATCTCGGCAATGGCCAGCAGGATGTCGGCCACCCGTTTGCGCGGAATGGTCGAGTCCATGCACATGTAGTCGGGGCTGATGCGGCCACTGGCGGGGAAGGCGTTTTTGCGCCCGCTCCAGAAACGCAGGCGCTCGGCCTCGTCGCGGCTCACCGCAATGGCGGTGGCACCGGCGTCGCGCAGTACCGCACTCATGCGGCCGATTTCTTCTTCCACCTCCTCGGGCGTGCCGTCGCTTTCGCACAGCAAAATGGCTTCGGCGGCCAAGTCGTAGCCGGCCTTCACAAAGTCTTCCACCGCCGCGGTCATGGGCTTGTCCATCATTTCCAGCCCGGCCGGGATGATGCCGGCGGCAATCACCGCCGCCACCGCGTCGCCGGCTTTGCGAACGTCGTCAAAGCTGGCCATGATGCAGCGCGCCAGCATGGGCTTGGGCACCAGCTTGACGGTGACCTCGGTCACCACGGCCAGCATGCCTTCGCTGCCAGTGACCACCGCCAACAGGTCCAGGCCCGGGGCGTCCAAGGCGGCGCTGCCAAAAGTGATCGCTTCCCCTTCGGCGGTGAAGCCGCGCACCGCCAGCAGGTTGTGCACTGTCAGCCCGTATTTCAGGCAGTGCACACCACCCGAGTTTTCCGCCACATTGCCGCCAATGGTGCAGGCGATCTGGCTGCTGGGGTCGGGCGCGTAATACAGGCCATAGGGTGCGGCCGCTTCGCTGATGGCCAGGTTGCGCACCCCGGCTTGCACCACCGCCGTGCGGCTGACAGGGTCTACCCGTTGAATGCGGTTGAATTTGGCGAGCGACAGCGTCACCCCGTTGGCGTGGGGCATGGCACCACCCGACAGGCCGGTGCCGGCGCCGCGTGCCACCACCGGCACATTCAGCGCATAACAGGCTTTGAGCACAGCGGCCACCTGCGTTTCGGTCTCGGGCAAGGCCACCACCAACGGGCGCTGGCGATAAGCGGTCAGGCCGTCGCACTCGTAGGGCACGGTGTCTTCGGCCTGCCACAGCAGAGCATGGGCTGGCAGATGGGTCAACAGCGCTTGCACGACCCGCCCTTGCAGGTCGGCGCGTTGGGCGGCTTCAAGAACAGAGGTGGGAGCGGCAGCGTTCATGGGACACAAGTGTAGGCAGGGGCGTACGCCTTGTCTTCAAAAAAACTTGCAAGCCCCTGTGAAAGGGGCGCACCCACGGCGTCACAGCATGTGGTGTTCGGCTTGTACCCGGGCAATTTCGGCCTGCAGCGCGTCGGCCGAAATGGGTTTTGCCACGTAGCCATCGGCGCCTGCGGCCAAAAAACGCTCGCGGTCGCCGGTCATGGCGTGTGCCGTCACCATCAGCACCAGGGTGTGTTGGCCGCTGCTGCGTTCGCGCTCGCGCAGGGCTTCCAGGGCTGCCAGACCATCCATCTCCGGCATCATCACGTCCATCAGCACCACGTCAAAGCGGGTCTGCGCCAGCACGTCAAGCGCATGGCGGCCGTTGTCGGCCACGACCACTGCATGGCCCATTTTGGTCAACAAGAGGCTGGCCACTTTCTGGTTGATCGGGTGGTCCTCCGCCAACAGGATGTGCAGGCTGCGCTGTGGGGCGCTGGGCGCTTGGACGGCGGTCAGTGGCGCGGGCTGGGAGTTGACGCTGGGAAGTTCGCAGCGGATGTGCCCAGCGAATTCAGAGCCCACGCCGGGAATGCTGCTGGCAAATATGTCGCCGCCCATGCGTTGCACCAAGCTGCGGCTGATGGCAAGACCCAGGCCTGCACCTCCGTACGACCGGGTGATGCTGCCATCGGCCTGCACAAAGGGGTTGAACAGGCTTTCGGCTTTTGCGGGGTCAAAGCCGATGCCCGTGTCTTTGACCGAGAAATACAGGCGCAAGCCATCGGTTTTTTCTTCACAGCGCAAGCTCACGTCGATGCCGCCCTGGTGGGTGAACTTGATGGCATTGCCGATCAAGTTGGTCAGCACTTGGCGCAGGCGCACCGGATCGAGCAGCAGATCAGATGGCAGATCGGACGGGACGTGCACATTCAGGACCAGTTGTTTTTGGTTGGCCGCGTGTTTGAGCGCTTTGACCGTGTGTTGCAACAGATCGTGCACATCGGTCGACACCGGTTCCAGTTCCAGCGCGCCGGATTCGATTTTGGAGAAGTCCAAAATGTCGTTGATGATGTGCAGCAGGTGGCTGGCCGATTCCTGCGCCAGCAGCAAATACTCGCGCTGATCGGGCGACAAGGACGTGTCGAGTACCAGCTGTGTCATGCCCACAATGCCGTTCATGGGTGTGCGGATTTCGTGGCTCATATTGGCCAGAAACTCGCCTTTGAGGCGGTTGGCCACCTCGGCTTTGTTCTTGGCGTCGATCAGTTGCTCTTCCACCGCCTTGACTTGGGTGAAGTCTTGTAGCGTGCCCGTGAAGAACAGCTCGTCGTCGACCCGGGTCTCCGTGATCGACATGCGCAGCGGGAAGCGTTCGCCATTGCGCCGGTAGCCTTCGATGATGCGTGGCCGGTTCACCAGCTCTTCGACCCCAGTGGTGAGGAAGCGCACGATCCATTCTTGGTGCTCGCGCCGGTCGCGTGGCGACATCAGCAGCGCAATGTTTTGCCCGATCAAGGCTTGCAGTGGGTAGCCGAACATGCGCGACACCGCTGGATTGGCCTGGATGATCTCGCCTTCGGTGTTGATCACCACAATGCCTTCGGGGGCCGAACTGAAGATGCTGTTGAGCATCGATTCGCTCATGCGCAGATCGCGCTCGACCGATTGGCGCTCAGCAATTTCCTGGCGCAACAGGCGGTTCGACTGTTCGCGCGCGTCCGACAATTCGCTCACCCGCTGCAGGCTCAGTTGCAAGCGCCGCATCACCACCCACACCGCAGCCATGCCCAGCAGCACCAAAATCAGCAGCAGACCGAAGGTTTTGTTGAGCACTTCGGTGGCGGCTGCATACCAGTTGCGCCGTGGCACGCTGATCTCCAGCACCCCGCGCACATCGCCCACCTGCCAGTCGCTGCGCGGTGTGCCGCGCAAGCTGTTGTGGCACACCAGACACGCCGGCTGCATGACATCGGCTTTGGCGTAGCGCAGCACCGGCACCCCGTTGACCGTGCCTTCGCGCGCAAACACCTGGTCGGGGTGGCGGCGCAGAAAGTCCAGCGCTTCGCGTTGAAAGGGGTCCAGATCGCGCTCGGCGATGCGCCAGGAAAATGGCTGGTCGCTGTAGAGCTGCGCCTGGTAGCCCGGCTCGTTTTGCGACAAGCGGTGCCCCAGCGATTGCACGATATCGGCCGGCATGGGCAAGTCGGTGGCCGACTCGCGGTGCCGCAGCGACACCCCGAGCCCCGCAGCCTGCATTTTGGGCAGCATCTCTTCGATGTAAATGCGGCGAAACTCGTCGAACAACAAGGCCTGGCGTCCGGCGCTGTCGCGCATATAGGTGCCCACCACTGCCTGCGCCGATTGGTAGGTGAACGCCGCCACATAAATCGCCAACGCGGCCAACATCAAGCCCAGCATGGGCAGGGCCCAGGGCTTGAGGTAGATATTGCGCAAAAAGCGGATCATGGGCCGGTTACCAGCAGCGTGCTTTTGAGCCATTCGGCGAACGTAGCGCATTCCCACCGTTCCATGGTCCCGGTGCGCCAGCACAGATAGTGGGCGTGGGGGCTGGGGACGCGCTGACTGAAGAGAGGCACCAGTGTGCCATTGTCCAGCCACGGGGCCGCCAATTTCAGCCGCACCAGCGCCACGCCCATGCCAGCGGCGGCGCCGTCGCACATCAGGCCCACGTCGTTGAACTGCGAGCCTTCTTGTGGTTCGGGCCAATCGAGCTGGTGCGCCGCAAACCAGGTGCGCCAGGGCTCCAGCGGGCTGCGCAGCAGGGGCACACTGTCGAGGTCTTGCACGGTCTCAAACGGACCATGTTCGCGTACAAACGCGGGCGAGGCCATGGGCGCCACCTCGTCCTTCAAGATGCACACATACTCCACATCGGCGTAGCGCCCGGTGCCAAAACGGATCGTGAGGTCGGCGTCTTCGGCCACCACATCGAGCAGCGGGATGCTCACCTGCAGGGTGAGGTCGATTTCCGGGTAAGCCTCGTTGAATTGCTTGAGCCGCGGCAGCAGGATCGAGCGCGCAAATGTGGGCGTGACCGCCAGCCGCAGCTTGCGCCGCCCGGGGGCAGCGCCCTGACTCGGAAAGCGCGACAGCGTGGCCAGCCCTTCGCGCACATGGGCGAGATATTCAATGCCCTCGGTGGTGAGCGAAAAATCCGCCCGCCCAAACAGCTTGGTACCCAGAATCTGCTCCAGCTGCTTGATGCGGTGACTCACCGCGCTGGGCGTGACACACAACTCCTCGCTGGTCTGCGTCACGCTGCGCAGACGCGCCAGCGCTTCAAAGGTCAGCAGACACTGGATGGGTGGAATGCGAAGCGCCACGGCAAGACCTCACACGCAGCGCGAGGAAGGTATGGGGCAAGGCACGCCGCGCACGGCCGCCCAAAGGGCTGCATCGGGGGGCGTCCTGTTCACTTAAACACCACCGTTTTGTGGCCGTTGAGCAGCACCCGGTGCTCGCTGTGCCACTTCACGGCGCGCGCCAGCACCTGGCTTTCGGTGTCTCGGCCCAGGGCGGTGAGGTCTTCCACGGTGTCGGTGTGGTCCACCCGCGCCACGTCCTGCTCAATGATCGGACCTTCGTCGAGGTCGGCCGTCACGTAGTGGGCGGTCGCGCCGATCAGCTTCACACCCCGGTCGTGCGCCTGGTAGTAGGGCTTGGCGCCCTTGAAGCTGGGCAAAAAGCTGTGGTGGATGTTGATCGCTTGGCCTGCGAGTTCGCGGCACAGGTCGTTGCTCAAAATCTGCATGTAGCGCGCCAGCACCACCAACTCGGCGCCTTCGCTGCGGATCACCTCCAGCTGCTTCGCTTCGGCCTGGGCCTTGGAGGCCGCGGTCACCGGGATGTGGTGAAAGGGCACGTTGTAGCTGGCGGCCAGTTGGTAGAAGTCGCGGTGGTTGCTGACGATGGCGCGGATATCGAGCCGCAGCAGGCCGCTTTTCCAGCGGAACAGCAGGTCGTTGAGGCAGTGGCCTTCCTTGCTGACAAAGATCACGGTCTTCATCGGCTCGGCCAGCGGATGCAGGCTCCAGCGCATGCCAAAGCCACTGGCGAAGGGTGCCAGTTGATCTTGCAGTTCGGCGTGGCTCAGCCCGCTGCAGGTGAATTGCACCCGCATAAAAAACAGGCCGGTGTGGTGGTCGTTGTATTGGGCGGCTTCTTCGATATTGCCGCCGTGTTGCAGCAAAAAGCCCGACACGGCGTGCACGATGCCCGGACGGTCTTGGCAAGACAGGGTGAGTACATGGGTGTGATGCATATCCACCATTGTGGCAGCAAGCGCCCGCACGGCTCGGTGTGCCACAGCGGCGCCCGGTGGGAATTTATTGCACCTTGGGCAGACGCGATTGCCACTGCTCGCGCAGCGCCGCACAGTGGTCGACCTCTGGGCGCGGTGGGCTGCGCCACAGCACATCGCTCATGCCCGCTGGCGCCACAGACGCCGAGCCCGGTGCGGCTTGCAACACTTTAAATGGCAGCGCCACCGGCAGGTGGCGCGGCACCCCAATGTCTTTGCGCACATGCTCATTGCCGGCCACCAGCACCACGGTGCGTTCGGATCGCAGCGCGGTTTGCACCGTGGCGGCCATGGCTTTGTCGCGCGCTATCTGCACCCGCGCCATCGGTGCGATCTGGTGCGCTGGCAACAGGTTGCAGTGGCCTTCGCGCACCCGTTCGCGCAAGCGATCCAGCGCGGCGGGCTCCAGCGCCAGGTCGAGTCGGGGGTCGGCCATGACCTGGCGCAACTGGCTGCGTGGCAAATTGCCCCCCAGTACCGGCACGCCGGCGCGCACCGCCGCCATGACTACCGGCTGGTAGGTGGGCCAGGACCAGCCGCCGGTGCCGCGCGCGTCGGTCCAGCCCAGGCGCGCGCGCACCGCCGCCTCACTGGCGTTGGGCGCCAGGCCGGCCGTGTGGCGCCCCTGTTCGGCCATTTCCAGCACCAGCGCGCCCAGCCGACCTTGCTGCGCCAAGTCGCCGACCAAGCGCGCCTGCAGCGCCTGGTGCTCGGGCGCATCGTGCACCTCGCCGACCAGCAGCAACGCCGTGGGCATCAAGCTCTGCCAGGGCGTGTCGCCGTCGGTCACGGTGGCTCCCGGTTGGGCGCACGCGCCGAGGGCAAGCGCCAGGCCCAGCGCGGCGCACAAGGGGCGCCAGCGCGGGCGTCGGCCGGCTGGGTGGGCGGTGGTGGGCAACTTGTACATGGTGAATCAATGCTACGCTCAGACTGTGGCCTGCGCCCCGCGCTGGCCGATACCCGTGCGCTTTTGTTTGCCATTCCGTGTTCTGGTCTCATTGGTTTCCCCATCCCTTGCGCGCTGCAGCCACCATCGGGCTGGCTTGGCTGGCCGCTCAGCTGTTTGTCTGGCTGGGCACGCCCATTCCCTGGATGATGGGCCCGCTGCTGGCCACCGCCTTGGTGTCGGTGCTGGGCGCGCCCACGGTGAGCTGGCTGGCGTTGCGCAACGGCGGGCAGTGGGTGATCGGTGCGGCGCTGGGTTTGTACTTCACGCCGGTGGTCGGGCAGTGGATCGTGGGCCTGTGGTGGGCGATTGCGCTGGGCATCGCCTGGGCGCTGTGGCTGGGGCTGTCGTTTGGGCGCTGGCTGCACCGGCGCCACGCCGCCGATCTGGGCGGAGGCGATGCGCCCGAAGCGCAGGCGCGCTGGCGCTGCACCACCTACTTTGCAGGGGCCATAGGCGGTGCGTCGGAAATGACGCTGATCGCCGAGCGCCACGGCGCGCGCACCGATCTGGTGGCCTCGGCCCACAGCCTGCGGGTGACGCTGGTGACCGTGACCTTGCCTTTTGTGGCGCAGTGGTGGGGGGTGACCGGGCTCGATCCGGCGGGCTTGGTGAGCGGCCCGGTGCGGGCCGACGGCCTGGCCTGGTTGGCGCTGTGGACTGGGCTGGGCGCCTTGGTCATGCACCGCTTGGGGCGCGCCAACCCGTGGTTCATGGGCGCCTTGCTGGTGACCATGGGCATCAGTCTGTCGGGGGTGGTGCTCAGCGCCTTGCCACCGGCCCTCACCGAATGGGCCCAGTTGTTGATTGGCATCAGCCTGGGTGTGCGGTTTCGGCTGTCGTTTGTGCAGGCGGCACCGCGCTGGCTGGCCTCGGTGGCGCTGGCCTCGTTCAGCATGATGGCGCTGTGCGCCGGTTTTGCCTGGCTCATGGCCCAACTCACCGGTGTGCCCTTGGTCACCCTGGTGTTGGGCACGGCGCCGGGCGGCATTGCCGAGATGGCCATCACGGCCAAGGTGCTGGCGTTGGGGGTGCCGATTGTCACGGCGTTCCAGGTCTGCCGCTTGGTGGCGGTGCTGGTGCTGGCCGAGCCGGTCTACCGTTGGTGGGTGCTGCGCCCCAGCGCTCAGCCGCCGGGCTGAGCCTCAGTGCATGACCACCGGCATTTGGGCCAGAGTGGCGTAGCGTTCCAGGGTGTCTTCCACCTCTTCTTGCGAGGGCATGGTTTGTTGCCAGGCGTGGATGTGCTGCTGAAACAGCTCGGCCCAGGAACCGTCGAGGTAGACCTCTTTGCCCGAGCGTTTGTCCACAATCTCAAAGCCGTGGCGTGGCATTTGGGGGCGATCGTCCTCGGGCGTGGTGGTGTCGTCGCTGGCGTTGGCCAGGATGTGCACCACGGCAAAGGATTCCGAGTCGTAGAGCATATGCATGACTGAAATGACCTTGTTGGTTGAAGACGCGTTCACAACTTATATCGGCACAGCGCCCCTGCGCTTGAGCCATCATGACAGGCAGATGCGGCCCTGGGGTGATTTTTCAAGTGCCGTGTGTTTTTCGACACAGCGCCGCCTTTAGGGCAGGGCGCTGAGTTGCTGGTCGACGACGTCGCCGTTGGCCTGGGTGATGCGGATGCGCACCGGCAGGTGGTCCAACTGCGGCGCCAGCCACAGTTCGATGCGTTGGTCGAACGTTTTTTGTGGCAGCACCTCGACCCGCAAGGCCTCCCAGCGGCCAGCGGGCAGGTCCAGCGGCTCCAGCGCCTGCACCAGCAGCTGCCACTGGGCGGCGCCGCTGGTGCCCGCCACCGGCAGGCTCAGGCGCTGGCCCTCGCGCAGGCCATCGGGCCGGGCGTTGAGCCAGGCGGCGAGCTGAAAAAACACGCTCAGCCGGTCTTGGGTACCCGGCAGCCAGGGCGCATCGGGCGCGTTGTTGCTGAAGCGGATGCGGCCTTGTTCGGGTTCGAAATGGGCGGCGCGCTCGCTGCGGCTTTTGTCGGCAAAGCGTTCGGGCACCAAGCCGGTGTCGGTCAGCCGTCCGGTGCTTTGCTGCGAGCGCGAGCCGATCAACAACGCGCTGATTTTCAGGTCGGCTTGGTAGCGGCCGTCGCTGGTCTGCCAGCGAACTTCACCACTGGCGCGGTAGTTCAGGCCTTTGGCTTGGCCCGTCACGTCGTAGCGCAGCCAGCGGTTGCCGGGCAGCACCGTGGGTCGCGTGGGGGCGGCCTGCAGAGGCTGGTCGGCGGGCAGGGCATCGGATCGCTCGGTGGTGCGGCTGGCTTCCGGGGCGGGCGTTTCTGTGAGCGGTGTGGTGGGTGCGGGCGGGGGTGGTGCGGGTTCCAGCGCCTCTTGGGGGGCTGCGGTGTCGATTTCTGACGTGCTGCGTTCGGCCAGTACGGTGGGCGCTGGCACTGGCTCGGTTTGGGCTTTGCGCAGCGGCTCGGGCTGGGGCGCGCTGGCGGGGCGCGCCGTGGGCGCTTTGACCTGGGGCGGGCGCTGTGGTGGCGTGGCGGGCCGCAGCGCAGCAGGTTCGGGCGCCGCTGGCGTGGCGTCGGGCCCGATCCAGCGCACCTGGGCTACCCGCACCACGGCGGGCGGGGGCGCAGACGCTGCGGCGCCCGGGCGGGATGCGCTGGGGGTGGCTGTGCTGGTCGCCCCCGCGCGCTCAGGCGGCTGGGCCAGCGCCCACAGCGCGCCCCAGTCGAGCACCAGCGCCGCGTGCGCCAGCAGCACCAGTGCGCCCAGCGCCAGCCAGGTGAGCGGGCGTGGCCCTGGGCGTTCGGGCTGTGGACTCATCCCCGGTGTCCCAGATCGGCGCTCAGCTGGTGTGCGCAGGCCAGCAGCGCCGAGGCCACCGGACCGTCCCAGTCGGTGTCGAGGGTGCCGACCGAGCCCAGCACCACCAGGCCCAGCACCAGCCGCCCCTGGGCGTCGAACACCGGCGCACAAAAGCCCGCCACCCCGGGCAGCAGGCTGTGCACCACGCGTGCCAGCCCGTGCGCGCGGGTCTCGGCCAGCAGGGCTTGCACCTCGGCAAGCGTGCGCGGCAGGTCGTCGTGGGCCTGGCGCGGGCGTTGGCGCAGCGGGGTCAGCTCGGCTTCGATCATGGCGTCGATGCGCTGGGCGCTGGGGCCGTGCCGGTCCATGAAGGCGGCAAAACAGCGGCCGGTGGCCGAGCTGAGCAGGGGCATCACATCGCCCAGACGCAGGGTCACGGGCACGGTTTGTGGCGCTTCGGTCCAGTGCACCACGGTGGGCCCTTGGTTGCCCCAGACCGCCACCGCCATGGTGTGGCCGGTTTGGGCCAGCAAGGCGTCGGCGCGTTCGCGCGCCAGACGCACGCCGTCGAGTCGGGCCAAGCCCGCCAGGCCCAGGCGCAGGGCGGCCGGCCCCAGGTCGTAGCGGGTGCTGGCCGGGTCTTGCACCACCAGGCCCAGGCGCTGAAAGCTCACCAGATAGCGGTGCGCCTTGGCCGCGCTCATGCCGGCGGCGGCCGCGAGGTCGCGCAGCATCAGGGCCGACGGCGCCGCCGCCAGGGCCGACAGCAGGTCAAAACCCACTTCCACCGATTGGATGCCGGCGCGTTGCGACACGGCGTCGTCGTCGGTGGCTTGGGTGGGCGACTGGGCAGAGGGGCTTCGCGAGTTCACGGTTTGTGCACTAGAATCTGGTTACGAATAGGTGAATGGATTTTACTATTCGTAATTTTTACCCCACACACCCGGTGGCGCGGCGCTCAGCCCGGTCACCCCAGCAGGCAGGAAACCGGCATGAAACTCGCCACTTACAAAGACGGATCGCGCGACGGGCAACTCGTGGTGGTCTCGCGCGACCTCAGCACGGCCCATTATGCGACCGGCATCGCCAGCAAGCTGCAGCAGCTGCTCGACGACTGGAACTTCATCGCGCCGCAGCTGCACGATTTGTCGGTCACGCTCAACCACGGCAAGGCGCGCCACGCCTTTGCCTTTGATCCGGCCATGTGCATGGCGCCGCTGCCACGCGCCTACCAGTGGGCCGACGGCTCGGCCTACATCAACCATGTGGAGCTGGTGCGCGCCGCCCGCAACAGCGAGGTGCCCGACAGCTTCTACACCGACCCGCTGATGTACCAGGGCGGCAGCGACGATTTGATTGGCCCTTGCGACGACGTGGTGGTGGCGAGCGAAGACTTTGGCATCGACTTCGAGGCCGAGCTGGCGGTGGTCACCGCCGACGTGCCCATGGGCAGCACGCCCGAGCAGGCGCTCGACGGCATTCGCCTCATCATGTTGGCCAACGACGTGAGCCTGCGCAACCTGATTCCGCCTGAGCTGGCCAAGGGGTTTGGCTTTTTCCAAAGCAAGCCCGCCACCGCATTCAGCCCGGTGGCGGTCACGCTCGACGAGCTGGGAGACGCTTGGCAGGGCGGTCGGGTGCACCTGACCATGCAAAGCACCTGGAACGGGCGCAAGGTGGGCATGTGCGACGCCGGGCCGGAGATGACCTTTCATTTCGGTCAGCTGATCGCGCACATCGCCAAAACGCGCAATGTGCGCGCCGGCTCTATCGTCGGCTCGGGCACGGTGAGCAACCGCGGGGTGGAAGTCCAGGGCAAAAAAGACTGGCCCAAGGGCTACAGCTGCATCGCCGAAAAACGCGCCATCGAAACCATCCTCGACGGCCAGCCGAGCACCGCCTACATGAAGTTCGGCGACACCATCCGCATCGAGATGAAGGGCAAAGACGGCAGCAGCGTTTTCGGTGCGATCGACCAGACGATTGCGCCGCTGGTCAAGGACTGAGCGCAGATCCCGAGGCGGTATCGCGCCGCGCCGCCTCCCAGCCCAGCAGCGCAAGCTTGCGCTCGGGTCCCCAGCGGTAGTGGCCGCTCTCGCCACTGCCGCGCAGCACCCGGTGGCAGGGCATCAGGTAGCCCAGGGTGTTGGCGGCCATGGCGCTGCCGACCGCGCGGCTCGCACCCGGCCGGCCCGCCGCCTGGGCCAGCGCCTGGTAACTCACCACATGGCCCGAAGGCAGGCGCAGCAGCGCTTGCCACACCTGCAGCTGGAAGGCGCTGCCGCACAGCAACAGCGGCAACGGTTGTCGGCCTTCAGTGGCGTGTTCGGGGACGAAGATGTGCTGCAGCCACCGTTGCGCGCCCGTCGGGTTGGTGGTGTGCCTGGCCAGTGGCCAGTGCTGCTGCAACTCGTGTTCATGGGCGTCGCGCCCATCGGTCTCAAACACCAAGTGGCAGACGCCGCGGTCGGTCCAGCCGATCAGCGCCGGGCCAAACGGCGTGTCGCCCCAGCCGCTGTGTACGGTGAGGCCGCTGCCCCAGGCGCGCACCTCGCCAGGGGTGACGGCTTGCCAGCGCACCAGCAGGTCGTGCAGCCGGCCCGGACCCGACAGACCGGCGCTGTGGCTGGCGGCCAGCACCGTGTCGCCTTCGCGCAAGCGCGCCAGCGCGTGCTCTTTGCTCAGGTATTGCACAAACCGTTTGGGCGACACACCGGCCCAGGCCAGAAACACCCGTTGCAGGTGGTCTGGGCTCAGGTGCAACGCGGCGGCCAGCGCCTCCAGCGACGGTTGCTCTGCCGCGTGGGCCTGTAGCCAAGCGATGGCCCGCGCCGCAGTGGCGTAGTGGCGGTCGGTGGAGGCGGGTACGGCGGTGTTCATGGCGCTGCAGTATCGCGCCGCGGGCAGCAAGCGGCCACCCGAATCTTGCGAAAGTGATGCGATGGCGCCGTGGTGGCGCCGGACATGGTCTCAGGTGGCGTAAATGGCGTCGGTGCTGGCAAAGCCCTTGACCTCAATCGGGTTGCCAAAGGGATCGCAAAAGAACATCGTCCACTGCTCGCCCGGCTGGCCCGCAAAGCGCAGCTGCGGCGGCAACACAAAGTCGATGCCGGCGGCCTGCAGCCGTTCGGCCAGCGCGCGCCAGGCTGGTAGCAGCAACACCAGGCCGAAGTGCGGCATGGGCACCAGGTGCTCGCCCACCTTGCCGGTGCGGGTGGTCTTGAAGGGCTCGCCCAAGTGCAGGGACATTTGGTGGCCGAAAAAATCGAAATCGACCCAGGTGTCGGTGCTGCGACCTTCGGCGCAGCCCAGCACGCCGCCATAAAAACGGCGCGCCTCGTTCAGATCGGTCACATGAAAAGCCAGGTGAAACAGGCTGGGACTGTGCAGCAGGGTGTCGGGTGGGGTGGCGGTGTTCATGCGCGGCAGATTAGCAAAACACCGCGCAGCGTGCAGCCTCCGAGTTGCCACACCCTGGGGTGATGCGGGTGCGATCAGCGCATGGACGGATCGGCGGTGGTCTGGTCGTACTTCAGAAAGTACTGGCGGGCCATGGCCACCAGCTGTGCGTCGCTGGGGTGGTCGCTGTTGATCACGTCCACGATGGCTTTGTCTACCGCGTGGGCGTGGTGTTTGCAGTGGTCGGCGAATTCGGTTTTGGCCTTGGCCGGGCCGGTCACCAGCACTTCGTGTACCCCGGCAAGCGCCTGAGCGACCTCTTGGAAGAATGTCTTGTCGCCTTGTGTGTGCCCGTGTTTGGGCGTGTGCTGGCTGCGCGCCTTGATGCGCTGGCTCTCGACATGTTCGCGGTCGAACATGATCACATGGGCTTCGCTGTGGTCGATCCAGACAATGGCGTGAAACGTGGACATGGGTTTTCCTTTCAGGTCACAAAAAATCGGGTTGAAGCCGGTTCACAGGCGTGGCGCGCGCACCCCGCCCTTGGCCTTCTCCAGTGCGCTCTGGCAGGTCACACACAGCAGGGCGGTGGGTTCAATGTGCAGGCGCGCGGTGGGCAACTCGACACCGCATTGGCCGCACAGGCCGTAGCTGCCGTCGCTGATCCGGTCCAGCGCGTCGGCGATGGCGCTGAGTTCCGCCGATTCGCGTTCGGCCAGTTCAAACGCCATGTCGCGTTCGGCGTCTGCCACCGCCCAGTCGTCGCTGGCCTGTTCGCGCTCGGCGGCGGCGGCTTCGGCGCGGCCCACGCGGCCGCCGCGCTGTTCGCGCAGGTGGGCCAGCAGGGCGGTACGGCGCGCCTGCAGCTGCTCGGCAAAGGTGTGTGACAGATCGTTGGACATGGGCATCTCCTGGGTGACTCACAATGGCCGCCGCGTGGCGGTTCTCATGCACCATTCTGAAACTCGCACCGGCGGGCGTGTTGATCCATGTCAAGCGCCCCCCGCCACCTGACACACCCACCGAAGGAGACTTTGTATGCACCCCGCCGCCCCCGACTACAGCCGCTACCAAACCCTGCACATCAGCCGCCGCGGCCCCGAAGTGGACGGTGTGGGGACCGTGCTCGACATCCAGATGCGCGCCGATGGCCCAGGGGGCAACGGCAAACTGCCCACCGCCGGCCACGACGGCCACTGGGAGCTGAGCGAAATCTGGCGCGGTGTGGGCCGCGACGACAGCGTGCGCTGTGCGGTGCTGCGCGGCAGCGGCATGGGCTTTTCGGGTGGCGGCGACCTGGCGCTGGTGCAGGACATGGCGACCGACTTTGCGGTGCGCACCCGGGTCTGGAAAGAGGCGCGCGATTTGGTCTACAACGTGATCAACTGCGACAAACCCATTGTCAGCGCCATGCACGGCCCGGCGGTGGGCGCGGGCCTGGTGGCCGGCTTGCTGGCCGACATTTCCATTGCCGGCAAAAGTGCGCGCATTGTCGATGGTCACACCCGGCTTGGTGTGGCGGCCGGCGACCACGCAGCCATCGTCTGGCCGCTGCTGTGTGGACTGGCCAAAGCCAAGTACTACCTGATGTTGTGCGACCCGATCAGCGGCGAAGAAGCCGAACGCATTGGCCTGGTGTCGCTGGCGGTGGACGACGAGCAGTTGCTCAACAAAGCTTATGAAGTGGCCGACCGCCTGGCCCAAGGCAGCCAGAGCGCGATCCGCTGGACCAAGTACTCGCTCAACAACTGGCTGCGCCAGGCCGGCCCGACCTTTGACACCTCGCTGGCGCTGGAATTCATGGGTTTTGCTGGTCCCGATGTGCGCGAAGGTGTGGCATCCTTGCGGGAGCGCCGCCCCCCGCAGTTCGGCGGTCTGTGAGCGCTTTGTTGACACAGCCAGGAGACCCCCATGAGCCAGAACGCCGGCGGTTTTTCCGCCTTTGTGCCCGGATTCGAATTCCTGCAAACCCTGGCCCAGCAAGGCCAGCAACTGGGTGCTACCGCCAGTGGCCTGCCACAGCTCAACCACTGGGTGGCGCCCACCTTCGATGTGGAGGAGCTGGACAAACGCATCCAAGAGCTCAAGGCGGTGCATTTCTGGCTCGACCAGAACAGCAAGGCTCTGGCCGCCACCATCCAAGCGCTGGAGGTGCAAAAAATGACCTTGGCCACGCTCAAGACCATGAATGTGAACCTGGGCGAGATGGCGCAGGCCATGCGGGTCGACCCCGACGCCGCTGCGTCGGCGCCCAAGACCAAACACCAGTTCGCGGGCTTTGAGGTGCCACCCAAGCCTGCCGACGAAGCCGAACCCACACCCGCCGCTCAGCCCGAGGCCGCCGCTCCCGACAGCGCGGAAGCCGAGGCTGCAGACGCCGCCAGTGCGGCGCCCAAGGTCGATCCGCTGCAGTGGTGGGGGGCGCTGAACCAGCAGTTCCAGACCATCGCCAGCCAGGCCTTGCAAGAGGTGGTGGTGCCCGGCATGGCCGTCGCCGAGCAGGTGGCCAAGGCGGCGACGGCGCCACTGAAGGCGGCTGCGCCCACGGCCAGGGCGGCCAAGCGCGCCGCTGACACCCCGGCTGCGGCCAAAAAAGCCCCGGCCAAGGCATCAGCCGCCACCAAAAAAGCCGCTCCCAAAAAGACCACTGCGCGCAGCACCGCCCGCCGCAAGCCGTGAAACGCTTTCCCCACGCCCACGCCACCCACCCGCAATGGCGCATGGCCGCTGCGCTGGTGCTGGCGCAGCTGCGCGCCCAAATGGCCTTGCCCGACCACGCCAGCACGCCACCCTTGGGCCTGCTCTACATCACCGACCACTACGCCGACGATGCCACCGAGTTGTTGGTGTACCTGAGCTCTGAACTGCCCGAAGTGCGCGACTGGGCCGGCACCGTGGGTGTGGGCATTGCCGCCAGTGGGGTCGAGTATTTCGACGAACCAGCCCTGGCGGTGATGTTGTGTGACCTCGCGCCCGAGCAATACCGCGTGTTCAGCGGGGTGGCGCCGCTGTCTCCCAGTGGGCGCAGCGACCAGGGTTTTGTGGCCCACACCGCGCTGCTGCATGCCGACCCGACCAGCCCCGATCTGGCCGGTTTGGTCTCCGACATGGCCGACCGCACCACCAGCCGCTATTTGTTTGGCGGTTTGCCCAGTGCGCGTGGCGCAGCGCCTCAGTTTGCCCTGCTGTCGCGCGGCCTGGGCAGTGGTCAATGGACGGGAGGTGGTGTTTTTCAAGGCGGCATGAGTGGTGTGGCCTTCGACGCCAGTGTGCCGATGTTGTCCCGTCTGACCCAAGGTGCTCAGCCAGTGGCCGCGCCCCACACCGTCAGCGCCAGCGACGGCCATGTGGTGCTGGCGCTCGATGGTGAGCCGGCGCTCGACGTTTTGCTGCGCGAACGCCACATCGATCTGGGCGAGCCTGCGCAGGCGGTGCCGCGCCTGCGCGACACGCTGGTTGGCCTGTCGTGGCCTGGTAGCGCCGACGACGCCCAGCGCCGGCGCCACGAACTGGGCGAGGACGTTTTGGTGCGCCACCTGATTGGGCTGGACCCGGCGCGCCAGGCGGTGGCGGTGGCGCACGACGCGCCGGTGGGCACCCGGCTGGCGTTTTGCACCCGCAACGCCCAAGCGGCCCGCGCCGACTTGGTGCGCGTGTGCACCGAACTGCGGGAGGCGCTGGAGCCCGAACACGCCGAACCCTGGCTGGGCAGCGCGTCTGGCGACCCTGCCAGCCCCGCCGCGCGGCGCATCGCCGGGGCCATTTATGTGAGTTGCACGGGCCGAGGTGGCCCGCACTTTGGTGCGCCCAGCGCCGAGCTGCAGATCGTCCAACGCGCGCTGGGCGACGTGCCCCTGGTCGGCTTTTTTGCCGCTGGCGAAATTGCCCACCACCGGCTCTACGGCTACACCGGTGTGCTCACCGTGTTTGTGCAGGACGCTCCCGAGAGCGTGTGACGCGCCGGCGCTTCAGCGCCGCAGCGCGGCGAAGGCCTCGAACTCCCAACGCCGCATGGCCAGCACCAC
>CAMBOY010000007.1 GCA_945869245.1 Hydrogenophaga intermedia | reverse complement strand
AGGCGTTTCGCCAGCGCTTTGGCAACCCCTATGCGGTGATCCACCGCGCCGATGTGCACGGTGCGCTGCTCGAAGGCGCGGTGGCGACCGGCCGGGTGCAGTTCTTCACCAGCACCCGCATCGAACGCATCGAGCAAGACGACGCGGCGAAAACCGTCACCGCCATCGATCAGCACGGCCAGCGCTGGGTTGGCCAGGCGCTGATCGGCGCCGACGGCGGCAAGAGCGTGGTGCGCGCGCAGTACGTGAACGACACGCCGCGCGTGACCGGCCATGTGGTCTACCGCGCGGTGGTGGACCAAGCCGATTTCCCCGACGACCTCAAGTGGAACGCCGCCAGCCTGTGGGCTGGGCCGAAGTGCCACCTGGTGCACTACCCGTTGCGCGGCGGCGAGCAGTACAACGTGGTGGTGACCTTCCACAGCCGCCAGCAGGAGCAGTGGGGCGTGACGGACGGCAGCAAGGAAGAAGTCGAGAGCTACTTCCAGGGCATTGCGCCGAAGGCGCGCCAGCTCATCGAGCTGCCCAAAAGCTGGAAACGCTGGGCCACCGCCGACCGCGAGCCGATCGGCACCTGGGTGTTTGGCCGCGCCACGCTGCTGGGCGACGCCGCCCACCCCACCACGCAATACATGGCACAAGGCGCTTGCATGGCGATGGAAGACGCGGTGACGCTGGGCGAAGCCCTGCGCGTGAGCCACAAAGACTGGGACGCCGCCCTGCGGCTCTACCAGCAAAGCCGCGTGACCCGCACCGCCCGCATCGTGCTCTCGGGTCGCGAAATGGGCCGTCTGTACCACGCCGCTGGCGTGGAGCGGCTGGTGCGCAACAGCCTGTGGAAGGGACGTTCGCAAGAGCGCTTTTACGACGCGATGGAGTGGCTGTACGGCTGGAACGTCACGAACTGTATCGCCCCCGAAGAGGCCTGACGGCCTCCTCCCCCATCCGTGGGCAACCCCAGCGGCCCGGCAAAGCCGGTTCCGCGGGGTTCGCTGGATATGACATCTCGCTCGAACAGCACTTCTGGAGACACATATGAGCCACGAACTCGGACGCCTGGAAGACCTGCCGCAGGACTACCGCGACGACCTGAAGAACCTGAACCTGGTGCCGCTGTGGCCGAGTCTGCGGGCTGTCCTGCCGCCGGGCGTGCCCACGCGCGCCACGCAGGCGGTGCACTGGGCTTATGCGGACATCAAGCCGCTGCTGCTCAAGGCGGGGGAGCTGACCCCCATCGAGAAGGCCGAGCGCCGCGTGCTGGTGCTGGCCAACCCCGGCCATGGGCTGGAGAACATGAAGGCCAGCCCGGCCATGTACTTGGGGCTGCAGCTGCTGCTGCCCGGCGAGTGGGCGCCCAGCCACCGCCACACGCCCAACGCGGTGCGCATGGTGGTCGAGGGCGAGGGCGCCTACACCACGGTGGACGGCGAGCAGTGCCCCATGCACCGGGGCGACCTGATCCTCACGCCCACCGGCCTCTGGCACGAACACGGCCACGACGGCAGCGAGCCGGTGGTCTGGCTCGATGTGCTGGACCTGCCGCTGGTCTATTACATGGAGGCGAGCTACCACGTCAATGGCAGCCGCCAGAGCGTCCAACCCGGCAGCGGCGACCGCGCCTGGACCCGCGCTGGCGTGGTGCCTACACACGTGTTCAGCCGCAGCGACAAGCGCTACCCCCTCTTGCGCTACGCCTGGGTCGACACCCGCGCCGCGCTGCTGGCCATGGCCGACAACGATCCCGCGCTGGAGTGTGTGCAGGTCACCTACGTGAACCCCGAGACCGGCGACGACGCCGAAAACATCCTGGGCTTCTACGCGCTGATGCTCAAGCCCGGCCAGGCGCTGACCCTGCCCGCGCGCTCACCGTCGCAGGTGTTCCACTTGATCGAAGGCGGCGTGGATGTGTCCACCTGCGGCAAGACTTTCGAGTTGCTTGAGGCCGACACCTGTTGCGCGCCCGGCTACGAACCCTTGACGCTGACGAACCGCTCGGCCGACCAAGCTGCGTTTGTCTTCATTGCCGACGAATCGCCCTTGCACCGCAAGCTCGGTGTGTATGAGGCACGCTAACCCCCGCGCCGGGCTTCGCCCGTCACCCCCCTGGAAGGGGGCAACACCTGCGGCCAGGCCAAGCCGGTTCCGCGGTGTTCTTGCCGGAGGCACGCGCGCCGGATGCATTTCTTTCTTTTCTGTTGTTATGACCCAATATCTCTTCGTTCCTCCCGCCGTCCTCTCGCTGCCGATCCGTGGCCGGGCCGAGCGTTTTCCGATCCACCGCATCTTTTGTGTCGGGCGCAACTACCATGCGCACGCGGTCGAGATGGGCCGACCGGTCGACAAAAGCATGGAGCAGCCGTTTTATTTCACCAAATCGCCACAGACCCTGGTGGAGAGTGGCGCGACGGTGGCTTACCCGCCGCGCACGAGCAACTACCACTACGAGATGGAGCTGGTGATCGCCGTCGGCAGACCAGGATTCCGTGTGAGCGAAGCCAACGCGCATGCGCTGGTCTACGGCTACGCCGCCGGTCTGGACATGACCCGGCGCGATCTGCAGCTGGTGGCGCGCGACAAAGGCCGCCCCTGGGACACCGGCAAGGACATCGAACAGGGCTCGGTGTGCTCCGAG
Source organism: Hydrogenophaga intermedia (assembly GCA_945869245.1). Lineage (GTDB taxonomy): Bacteria > Pseudomonadota > Gammaproteobacteria > Burkholderiales > Burkholderiaceae_C > Hydrogenophaga > Hydrogenophaga intermedia_B. Next base: position 21,358 of record CAMBOY010000007.1, on the reverse strand, counting down.
ATCGTTCCCATGCCCGGTGTGGTGATCGAGCGCGGCGCCATTGCGTTGGAAGTCAACGCACAGACCAAACAGTCGTCCAACGTGGACAAGCTGATCTGGAACATCCGCGAACTCATCGCCGACCTGTCCACCTATTACCACCTGCAGCCCGGCGACCTGATCTACACCGGCACGCCCGAAGGTGTGGGCGCGGTGCTGCCTGGCGACCAAATCACTGGCCGGGTTGAGGGGGTGGCCGAGATCGCGCTGTGCGTGGGCGCCCCGGAATAGGCCGGTTGAGGCTGGGTAAACCCGATATGGAGCCCACAAATTGGTGCCTAGCGGCCTGATTTGCTCCTGAAGCGACCAGCGGTTGCGGCCATTTCGGTTAATCTGTCAGTTGATCGTCAGCAAAACCATAAGACCGGAGCCTCCCGATGACCTTGACAGCCGAGAGCCGCCCTTGGCTGGGCGCCTATCCCGACAGTGTGCCCGCCGACATCGACGTTGCCCAGTACCCCTCACTGGCGCACCTGATGGACGAGAGCTTTGAGCGCTACGCCGAGCGTGCGGCTTACAGCTTTTTGGGCAAGCTGTTCAGCTACGCGCAGGTGGAGGAGCGCTCGCGCCAACTGGGGGCGTATTTTCAGAGCCTGGGCTTGGTGCCCGGCGACCGCATCGCCATCATGATGCCCAATGTGCCGCAATACCCGATAGCGGTGGCGGCCATCTTGCGCGCCGGTTTTGTGGTGGTCAATGTCAATCCGCTCTACACCACCCGCGAACTGCAGCACCAGCTGCGCGACGCGGGCGCCAAGGCGATTGTGATCATCGAGAACTTTGCGCACACCTTGCAGGCGTGCCTAGCCGACACCCCGGTGCAGCATGTGGTGCTGGCCGCCATGGGCGACCAGCTGGGCCTGCTCAAGGGCACCATCGTCAATTACGTGGTGCGCAAGGTCAAAAAGATGGTGCCCCCCTTCTATTTGCCCAAGGCGGTGCGCTTCAACGACGCACTGGCCCGGGGCGCACGCACGGTGCTCAAGCCCGCCACCCTGGGTCCGGACGACGTGGCGGTGCTGCAGTACACCGGCGGCACCACCGGCGTGAGCAAGGGCGCGGTGCTGCTGCACCGCAACCTGGTGGCCAATGTGCTGCAGTCCGAGGCCTGGAACCACCCAGCCATGACCAGCATTGCGCAGGGTGAGCAGCCCACCAGCGTGTGCGCCCTGCCGCTCTATCACATCTTTGCGTTCACCGTGAACATGATGCTGGGCATGCGCACCGGCGGCATGACCATCTTGATCCCCAATCCGCGCGACCTGCCAGCGGTGCTCAAAGAGCTGAGCCAGCACCGCTTCCACAGCTTTCCAGCGGTCAACACCCTGTTCAATGGCCTGGCCAACCACCCCGATTTCGGCACGGTGGATTGGAGCCACTTGCGCGTGTCGCTCGGTGGTGGCACGGCGGTGCAGGGCGCGGTGGCCAAGCTCTGGCTTGAGAAGACCGGCTGTCCGATTTGTGAAGGCTACGGCTTGTCCGAAACCAGCCCGTCGGCGAGCTGCAACCCGGTGACCAACCGGGCCTTCACCGCCACCATTGGTGTGCCGCTGCCCAACACCTCGATGAAGTGCATCGACGACAACGGCCACGAGGTGCCGGTGGGTGAGCCGGGTGAGATCGCCATCAAGGGCCCTCAGGTCATGGCCGGCTACTGGCAGCGCCCGGACGAAACCGCCAAGGTCATGACGCCCGACGGCTATTTCAAGAGTGGCGACATTGGCGTGATGGACGAGAAGGGCTATTTCAAAATCGTCGACCGCAAAAAAGACATGGTCATCGTCAGCGGCTTCAACGTCTATCCCAACGAGGTGGAAGACGTGGTGGCCCAACTGAGCGGGGTGCTGGAGTGTGCCGTGGTCGGTGTGCCCGACGACAAAACCGGCGAAGCGGTGAAGCTGGTGGTGGTCAAGAAAGACGCCGCGCTGACCGAAGACGCGGTGCGCGAACACTGCCGCGCCCATTTGACGGGCTACAAGCAGCCACGGGTGATTGAGTTCCGCGCCGACCTGCCCAAGACACCGGTGGGCAAGATTTTGCGCAGGGAGTTGAGGGGATAACCCCCCGCGCCGCGCCTGCGGCGCGTCACCCCCCTGGAAGGGGGGCAACGCGAGTGGCCCGGCAAAGCCGGTTCCACCGCGTTCTGGACTGACTCCCCCGCCGGCCTCTTTGGTCATTCCCCGGCTCCAACGGCGCGGTCTCTGTTTCTTTTTGCAGTGCGTCTTTCTGCTCCAATCGCGGCATGAACACCACCAACCGCACCGCCCTGGTTTCTGCTTTGCACGACGAGTTGTCGGGGGTGTTGGCTGTGCTGTCCGGGGCGCAGCGGCACGTGGTGGCGGGGCGCGAGTTTTGGGTGGGCGAGCTGCACGGCCAGCCGGTGGTGGCGGTGCTCAGCGGCATTGGCAAAGTGGCGGCGGCGACCACGGCCACCCTGCTGATCGAGCGTTTTGGTGCCAGTCGCATCGTCTTCACTGGCGTGGCTGGTGGTCTCGGGCCCGGCGTACGGGTCGGTGATCTGGTGCTCGCGCGCAGCCTGCTGCAGCACGACATGGACGCCTCGCCCTTGTTCCCGCGCCACGAGGTGCCCGGTTATGGGCGTGCGCGGTTTGACACCGACCCCGCGCTCAGCGATGCGCTGGAGCTGGCTTGCTTGCGCGGTCTGGAGGCGGTCGCGCGCGATCTGTCGCCAGCCACCCGCGAGGCCTTCGGCCTGCACACCCCCCAATTGCATCAGGGCTTGATCGCCAGCGGCGACCGCTTCGTCAGCAGTCAGACCGAAAGCCTGCGTCTGCAGACCGAACTGCCCGACGCTCTGGCGGTAGAAATGGAAGGCGCCGCCTTCGCCCAGGTCTGCCACGACTGGCAAGTGCCACTGGCCGTGCTGCGCACCATCTCCGACCGCGCCGACGACACCGCCCACGTCGATTTCCCGCGCTTCCTGAAAGAAGTGGCAAGCCAATACAGCAGCGCCGTGCTCAACAGCCTGATGAGCACTTGAAGGGCCCACCCCCGCCGCGCTGCGCGCGACCCCCTCAAGGGGGCGGCGTCTGCGGACCGGCAAAGCCGGGTCCGCAACGCCCTGGCCGCAGGCACGCACTCCGGAGAGCGCCCGCGTGGCAATTCGGTCGATTGCAACATCCTTTCCGGCGCGGTGTGCCTTGGGCCAGAACGCGGTGGGTCCGGCTTTGCCGGCCCACTCGCGTTGCCCCCTTGAGGGGGTGACGCGCCGCAGGCGCGGCGCGGGGGTGTCAGCGCAACCAGCCGCGCTTGCGGAAATACACCATCGGAATCACCGCGCTGAGCACCATCAGGCCAATCGCAAAGGGATAGCCCATCTGCCAGCCGAGTTCGGGCATGAACTGGAAGTTCATGCCGTAGCTGCTGGCCACCAGAGTGGGTGGCAGCAGCGACACACTGGCGACCGAAAAGATCTTGATGATCTTGTGCTGGTTGATGTTGATGAAACCCACGGTGGCGTCCATCAAGAAGTTGATCTTGTCGAACAGGAAAGCGGTGTGGCCGTCGAGCGAATCGAGGTCGCGCATGATCTGGCGCGCGTCTTCGAACTGCTCGGCGCTCAGCAGGCGGCTGCGCATCATGAAGCTCACTGCGCGCCGGGTGTCCATCACGTTGCGGCGGATGCGGCCCGACATGTCTTCGTGTTTGGCGATGGCGCTCAGGGCCTCGCCGAGCGCGCTGTCGTTGGCTTCGCTGGAGAGCACTTTGGCGCTGACTTTTTCCAGATCGTCGTAAATGTCTTCCAAGGTGTCGGCGCTGTATTCGGCGTCGGCGTCGAACAGCATCAGCAACACGTCCTTGGCGTCGTCGATCAGCCCCGGCATGCGCCGCGCGCGCATGCGCAACAGGCGAAACACCGGCACGTCTTCGTCGTGGATGGAAAACAGCACACCCCGGCTCTTGAGCGCGTCGTTGTGTTCGTTCAGGATAAACGCCACCCGCACCGCGCGCGGCTTGTCGGCGTCGTCGATCAGGAAGTCGCTGCGCACATGCAACTCGCCGTTGTCTTCTTCGAAGAAGCGGGCCGATTCCTCGATGTCCTCGTCCATCGCGTCTTCGGGAATGGACAGGCCAAAGTGTTGTTTCACCCAGCGCCGCTCTTCGGGCGTGGGCGACTCCAGATCGACCCAGATGGGCTTGAAGCGGGCCAGCTCTTCGAGCGACTCGATTTCTTCTTGGAACAGGCGGCCATTGGCCAGGGTAAAGACGTTGAGCATAGGCGCTCCCGGTTCTGTGGCGGAGGGTGACAAAAAGGCTTTGGGCGCGCTTTCAGCCGTTGTCACCTGCCACAGCGGAGTGGCTCAGTGCGTCTGTGCGGCTGAAAGCACGCGACTGGGGGGCGTGCTGTCCATGGCGGTCGAGAGGGGGTTGGGGACGACCGGCGACACAGCGCCACCGGCGGGCAAATTATCGCACCGCAACATGGGCCGGCTGTGTGCCCAGTGGCGCCATGAAGCGCTGCAGCTCGCTCTGTTGCGCCCAGGCGTCGCGTTCGCCCAAGGCCATCAAGGCGCGCACAAAGTCTGGCTCAAACAGCAGGTAACTGGCCAGCGCCGCGGCGCTGGGTGTGGCCCTGTGTTGGCTGTTGAGCACACCCAGCCCCGCGAGGGTTTGGCGGGTGGTGCGCGGCAGTTGCTGCATGTGGTCCATGGCCAGGGCGTCGAGCGAGGCGCTGGGCTGCAGCGCCATCACCTCGACCGGCCGCAAGGGCAGGGTGGCGGCGGCATCGGTGGGCAGCAGGCGCAGGGCGTCGCTCAGGCGCTGGGCGCGCGACACGTCGGCCATCAGCGTGTCGTGGAACACGCTGGCCATGGCGTGCCCAGCGATGGTGCCGGCGCTGGGGTGGTCGGCCCGGCTGCGCCCCAGCCCCGCGCGCTCGGGTTGTCCGGCGCCGATGGCCAAGATGCGCTGCGCGCCAAATTGGAGCGCGGGCGACAGCGGTGAGAGTTGCCGCATCGATCCGTCGCCAAAAAATGCCCGCTCGCCGTCCAGCCACAAGGGCACCGCTGGGAACAGAAACGGAATGGCCGCCGAGGCCAGCAGATGTTCGATGGTGATCGGCTCGAACACCGCGCGCCGGCCCGGGCGGGCCCAGGGCTGCACCGGGTGGTGCTCGCGGGTCTGGCAGAAGGTCAGGTGTTCGCCGCTGGTGTAGCTCGATGCGGTCACGCCCAAGGCCTCGAGCGTGCCGTCGCCCAGAGCGCGCTCAATGGCGGGCAGCGAGATGGCGCGGTGCAGGGTGTCGACCAGTGGCAGGTTGTCGAGCAGCGCCCGGTGTTGTTTGACTTGGCGCACCAGGGTCAAGCCCGCACTCAGCAGTTGTGCTGGTGCCCAGGCGGGCAGGCCAATGCGATAGACCTGAGATGAGCGCAAGCCGGACCAGAAATCGGCCAAGGCCAGCAAGGCTTGCGCGCCGGTGTGGGCCTGGGCCGCCAGAAAGGTGGCGTTGAGCGCCCCGGCCGACGTGCCAAACAGCCAGGGGAAGGGGAAGGCCGGCGCCGGCGCCGACTGCAGCATCTGCCCCATGGCGCGCAGTGCGCCCACTTGGTAAGCGGTGCGCGCGCCGCCGCCCATGAGCACCAGGGCGCAACTGGCGTGGCGGTGTGGTGGGTGGTGGGGCATGACAGAGGCAAGGGGTACAGTCACGACTACATGATGTCACACCCTGTACCCGACGCCCGGCGCGAACGCTGGCTGCTGCTCACCCTGGCCGGCGTGCAGTTCACCCACATTCTCGATTTCATGATCATGATGCCGCTGGGCCCGCAGCTCACGCGCATCTTCGGTATCGACAACGCGGCGTTTGGCTTGCTGGTGTCGGCCTACACCTTGTCGGCCGGCGTGTCGGGCTTGGCGGCCTCGCTGTATGTGGACCGGTTCGATCGCCGGCGTTTGCTGCTGGTGTTGTACGCGCTGTTTGCGCTGGCGACCTTGGCTTGTGCCCTGGCGCCGGGTTACCAGAGCTTGCTGCTGGCGCGGGTGGCGGCCGGCTTGTTCGGTGGCGTCTTGTCCACCCTGTCGCAAACCATTGTGGCCGATGTGGTGCCGTTTGAGCGCCGGGGTGCGGCCATGGGCATCGTCATGTCCTCGTTCTCGCTGGCCACGGTGGCGGGCGTGCCATTGGGGCTGTGGCTGGCCAACGCGCTGGGCTGGCATGCGCCGTTTTGGTCGCTGGCGCTGGTGTGTGCGCTGCTTTGGGTGCTGGCCTGGCGCACTCTGCCGGCCTTGGGGCAGCACCTGCAGGGCCAATCGGACAAGCCCATGTGGCACAACCTGTGGTCGGTGCTGCGCGAACCCGCCCACTGGCGCGCGTTTGGTCTGTCGGCCCTGATGATGTTCGCCGGCTTCACGGTCATCCCCTACATCACCCTGTACAACACCCAGAACGTGGGTTTGACCGAGGCGCAGATTCCCTGGATTTATCTCTGCGGCGGCGCCGCCACCTTGGTGTCGGCGCGGTGGGTGGGGCGGCTGTCCGACCGGGTGGGCAAGCAGCGCATGTTTTTCCATGTCGCCCTGTGGGTGAGTCTGCCGCTCATGGCCACCACCTTGCTGCCCCGGGTGCCGCTGTGGGGTGTGCTGCTGGTATCGACCAGCTTCTTTTTGTTGATGAACGCCCGCATGATCCCGGGCATGGCGCTGATCAGCGCGGCGGTTCGGCCGGATAAGCGCGGCACGTTTATGGCCGTCAACGGCGCGGTGCAGTCGGCCAGCATGGGCGCGGCGGCGTTTGTCGGCGGTCTCATCATCGGCCGCGACATGGCGGGGCAGCTCACCCACTACTGGGTGGCGGGGCTGGTGGGGGTGGGCGCGAGTTTGGCGGCGGCGGCGCTGTCGCGCACGCTGGTGTTGCACGGTGGCGGCACCCAAAAATAAGCCCTAAGTAGTCTTGTTGCACTGCGGGATTGCAAATTGCCGTGGGCGGCGGCATAGTGGGCTTGAGGCCCTCGCCTCGCCGCCGGCGCACCGGCCCCGTCTGGTGCCGCAGCGGCTGTTTGTCAACCTCGAGCATTTGGAGGCTCTTCATGAATTTGACGATCAGCGGACACCACCTCGAAGTCACCCCCGCCTTGCGCGGTTACGTGACCACCAAGCTCGAACGCATCTCGCGCCACTTCGACCAGGTGGTGGACATCAAAGTCCTTTTGACCGTGGACAACATCAAGGAGAAAGACCTGCGCCAACGCGCCGAATGCAACATCCATGTGAAGGGTCGCGACCTGTTTGCTGAGAGCGCGCACGCCGATCTGTACGCCGCTGTGGACGACTTGGCCGACAAACTCGACCGGCAAGTGTTGCGTTACAAGAACAAGTCGCAGGAGCACCACCACGACGCCGCCAAACGCATGATGTGAGGTTTCTTATTGGTGCATAAGCACTTGGCGGGGTTTTCTCGACAATGGCTTATGTTGCAGTGCAACAAGCCGCTGACTTTGTCAAGCGGCTTTTTTGTGTCTGTGCTCTAGCCGTGCAGACCCAACTCGGCATAATTTGCGGTCCGAGAGGTGCCCATGAACCGTTTGTCCGCCATATTGCCCGCCGCGCAAGTGCTTGTTGCTGTGGACGCCACCAGCAAGAAGCGCGCTTTTGAAGAAGCGGGTCTGTTGTTTGAAGCGCAGCACGGGCTCAACCGCGCCTTGATCACGGACAGCCTGTTTGCGCGCGAGCGCTTGGGCTCCACCGGTCTGGGCCACGGCGTGGCCATTCCGCACGGTCGCATCAAGGGGCTGAAGCAGCCCTTGGCGGCGGTGTTCCAGTTGGCCAATCCGATTGGCTTTGATGCGCCCGATGAGCAGCCCGTGGCGCTGATGATTTTTCTGCTGGTGCCCGAGGCGGCGACCCAGAAGCATTTGGAAATTTTGTCGGAGATTGCCGAGCTGCTGAGCGACGCGCCGATGCGCGAGCAACTCAAAACCGCCGCCGACGCCACGGCCTTGCACGGATTGATCGCCCAGTGGCAATCGGCCCACGCCGCCGCCTGAGGCGGCCCATGGCGCCCGACCGACAGGCGCCCACCGCCAGCCCGCGATGAAGCCCACCGTCGTCAGCGCCGATGTGCTGTTCGAAGAGCACCGCACCACCCTGAAATGGCAGTGGGTGGCTGGCTTGGGGGCATCCGAGCGCCGGTTCGACGAAGTCGCGGTGCGCGAGGCGCGTTCGGGCGCCGACTTGGTCGGCTACCTCAATTACATCCACCCCTACCGGGTGCAGGTCTTGGGCGAGCGGGAAATCCGCTACCTGACGAGCGAGAACGAAGAAGACAACCGCCGGCGCATTGCGCGCATCGTCACGCTGGAGCCACCGGTGTTGGTGGTGGCCGACGCGCAGGTGGTGCCCGAGGCGCTGATGGCCATGTGCGAGCGCGCGCACATTCCGATGTTCGCGTCGCCCGACGCCGCCGCGTTTGTGATCGACGTGCTGCGCGCCTATTTGTCGCGCCACTTCGCCGACCGCTCCACCATGCACGGGGTGTTCATGGACATTCTGGGCATGGGGGTGATGATCACCGGCGAATCGGGCCTGGGCAAAAGCGAGCTGGGCTTGGAGCTGATTTCGCGGGGCCACGGCTTGGTGGCCGACGACGCGGTCGACCTCTACCGCATCAACCAGGCCAGCATCGAGGGCCGCTGTCCCGAGTTGCTGCAAAACCTCTTGGAGGTGCGCGGCATTGGCCTGCTGGACATCAAGGCGATTTTTGGTGAAACGGCGGTGCGCCGCAAAATGCGTTTGCAACTCATCGTGCACCTGGTGCGCAAACAAACGCTGGAGCGCGACTACGAGCGCATGCCGTCCGAACCCTTGCACCAAGACGTGTTGGGTGTTCCGGTGCGCAAGGCGGTGATTCAGGTGGTGGCCGGCCGCAACATTGCGGTGTTGGTGGAAGCCGCGGTGCGCAACACCATTTTGCAATTGCGCGGCATCGACACCTACCAAGAGTTTGTGGCGCGCCACCGCGCCGCCATGCACCGCGGCGACTGACGCTCAGCTGTGGTGGGGACGGCGGCTGGGCTGCCGGTGTGGGCAGTCGGTCTTGGTGCAATGCGCATAGAGCGACAGCGCGTGTTCTTGCAACTCAAAGCCCCGGCTGTGCGCCACATCGTGCTGTCGGCGCTCAATTTCGGCGTCAAAAAACTCTTCCACCCGGCCGCAATCCAGACACACCAGGTGGTCGTGGTGTTCGCCCTGGTTGAGTTCGTACACCGCTTTGCCCGATTCGAAGTTGCTGCGGATCAGCAAGCCGGCCTGCTCAAACTGCATCAGCACCCGGTAGACCGTGGCCAGCCCGATGTCGGAATGGTCTTCCAGCAGCACCCGGTACACATCTTCGGCCGTCATGTGGCGCTGTCGGCCCGACTGGAAGACCTCGAGAATCTTCAAGCGAGGCAGGGTGGCTTTGAGGCCGGTGCTTTTGAGTTCTTCGATATTGGTCATGGCGTGTTGGGCTGCGCTGGCGCCACCGACCGGTGGCGTATAGGGGGCTGGTCCTTGCGCAAAGGCAGGCCACTACAATGGTCGCATCATATCGTCAGGTATCCCGTCTGGCGATGCGGGTCGTCCCGATCCCCGAGACGACTGCGGTTTTTCTGGTGCCCGAGATGCGCAAGCTTTCCTTCTTTATTCGCAGCCTGGCCGCCGTGGCGGCCGTGCCGACCTTGGTGGCACTGACGGCCTGTTCGACCTTGCCCACAGCGCTGGTCAAAGTGCACCAGATCGATGTGGTGCAAGGCAATGTGGTGACCCGCGAGCAAGCCGAGGCGCTGCGCCCGGGGCAGCCCAAAGCGCTGGTGCGCGACATTCTGGGCAGTCCGCTGGTGGCCAGCGTGTTCCACGCCGACCGCTGGGACTATGTGTTTTCTTTCAGCCGCCAGGGCCAGCCGGCGCAGCAGCGGCGTTTCACCGTGTTTTTTAAGGACGGCGCGCTGGAGCGCTTTGATGGCGCCGATTTGCCCAGTGAGGCCGAGTTCGTCGCCTCGCTCGACCGGCGCCCGCCGACCGGGCCTGCGCCCAGCCTGCAAGCAACCGAAGAGCAGCTCAAAGCCCTGCCCGCTGCCCCAGCGGCGGCACCTGTGACGCCGCCTGCCGAGCCCGCGCGCCGCACCTTCCCGCCGCTCGAGTCCACAGGAGCCCCCCGATGACCGCCCCCACTTCGTCGGCCGTGCGTGTGTGTGTGGCCGGCGCCAGCGGTCGCATGGGCCAGATGCTGATCGAGGCGCTGGGCCGCAGCGGCGACTGCGTGCTGGCCGGCGCGCTCGACATCCCCAGCAGCCCAGCCGTGGGCCAAGACGCAGGCGCCTTCGCCGGCCAGCCCACCGGTGTGACCATCACCGCCGATCTGGCCCAGGGCCTGGCCAACAGCCAAGTCTTGATCGACTTCACCCGCCCCGAGGGCACCATGGCGCACCTGCGCGCCTGTGTGCGCCAGGGCGTGCACTTGGTGATCGGGACCACCGGGTTTTCGGACGAGCAAAAAGCCGAGATCGCCGCCGCCGCCCAGCACATCGCTATCGTCATGGCGCCCAATATGAGTGTGGGCGTGAACGTGACGCTGAAACTGCTGGAAATGGCGGCCAAAGCGCTGTCCACCGGCTACGACATTGAAATCATCGAAGCCCACCACCGCCACAAGGTGGACGCGCCCAGCGGCACCGCGCTCAAGATGGGCGAGGTGATTGCCGAGGCGATGGGTCGCGACCTCAAGGAATGCGCGGTGTACGAGCGCTATGGCCACACCGGCGAACGCGACCCGTCCACCATCGGGTTTTCGACCATCCGAGGCGGCGACATCGTGGGCGACCACACGGTGCTGTTCGCTGGCACCGGCGAGCGCATCGAAGTGACCCACAAGTCGTCGAGCCGCGCCACCTACGCCCAGGGCAGCCTGCGCGCGGTGCGTTTCCTGTCCACCCAAGAGCGCGGCCTGTTCGACATGTTCGACGTGCTGGGCCTGCGCTGAGGGCGGGCGCGCGGTGCAGACCCTGCTCGCTATCTGGGCCCAAGCCGACGCGGTGGGCCGCTTGGTGGCGCTGTGCCTATTGGGCATGTCCGTGCTGAGCTGGGTGCTGATTGTCTGGAAGAGCTGGCGCCTGCGCGGCGCGCTCGACAGCCTGCGCGCCGCCTTGCAGCTGCTGTGGCAAGCGCCCTCGTGGTCGCTGGCGCAACAGCGGCTGGCGGGCCACAGCGCCGGCGCTTGGGTTTTGCCGTTGGTGCAGGCCGCACAAACCCCGTCGCCAGCCGCCGACTCGCTGGCCGCGCAGGTCGACCCGCAGGCCCAGCACACCCGCGTGCTGCGCGACGCCTTGAGCCGGGTGCAGCAGCACCTGCACTATGGCCAGGTGGTGCTGGCCACCATCGGCGCCACCGCACCGTTTGTGGGCCTGCTGGGCACGGTCTGGGGCATTTATCACGCACTGATCGCCATTGGCGACGCATCGGCTTTTCAACTGGAGCAGGTGGCTGGCCCGGTGGGTGAAGCCCTGGTCATGACCGCTGCGGGGCTGGCGGTGGCGATTCCGGCGGTGGTCGCCTACAACCTGCTCGGGCGCCGCATCGCGGCACTGGAGGCCGAGTTGGAGGGCGTGGCCCATGACCTGCTCGCCTGGCGCTTGGGCGCTGGCGCCAACGAGCGGCGCTGAACCATGGCCTTCGGTCGCTTGATCCCGCACAAGCCGGCGCGCCTGATGTCCGACATCAATGTCACGCCCTTGGTGGATGTGATGCTGGTCTTGCTGGTGATTTTTATCTTGGCCGCGCCGGTCATGGCCAGCCGCTTGGCGCTGGACCTGCCGCGTGCCGATGTGCCCGATGCGCCGGCGCCGCCCCACACCGTGCGCCTGAGCCGCTCGCTGGGCAGCGGCTGGCTGTGGGACGGCGAAGCCATCGGCCCCGCTGAGCTTGCGCGCCGCCTCACCGAGCTGGCTCAGCGCCAGCCCGACACCGAATTGCAGCTGCTGGCCGACCAGCGCCTGCCTTATGGCGAGGTGCTTGCCCTCATGGCCCAGGCCCAGGCCGCCGGGCTGGCCCGGGTCGGCTTTGTGGCCCAGCCCGCCAGCGCCGTGTCCAAGCCCTAAAATCCGCGATTGCCCCCTGTGGGGCTTTGGCCTGATCCGGCCCGACTGTTTGCCGTTCAACGGCCCCGAATGCCCATGCAAGACAAATACGCCCACCAGGACGTGGAGCGCGCCGCGCACGCCCACTGGACCGCCCGCGACGCCTACCGCGTGACCGAAGACACGAGCAAGCCCAAGTACTACGCCTGCTCCATGCTGCCCTACCCCAGCGGCAAGCTGCACATGGGGCATGTGCGCAACTACACCATCAACGACATGCTCACGCGCCAGCTGCGCATGAAGGGCTACAACGTGTTGATGCCCATGGGCTGGGACGCGTTTGGCCTGCCGGCCGAAAACGCCGCGCTCAAGAACAAGGTGCCGCCCGCGCAGTGGACCTACAGCAACATCGCCTACATGAAGCAGCAGATGCAGGCCATGGGCCTGGCCATCGACTGGAGCCGCGAAGTGGCTACCTGCTCACCCGACTACTACCGCTGGAACCAGTGGCTGTTCCTGAAGATGCTGGAGCGTGGCATCGCCTACCGCAAGACCCAGGTCGTCAACTGGGACCCGGTGGACCAGACCGTGCTGGCCAACGAACAGGTGATCGACGGCAAAGGCTGGCGCACTGGCGCACCGGTCGAAAAGCGCGAGATCCCGGGCTATTACCTGAACATCACCGCTTACGCCCAAGAGCTGCTCGATCATGTGCAGATGGGCAACGAGAAGGCCACGCTCGACGGTTGGCCGGACAAAGTGCGGCTGATGCAGGAGAACTGGATCGGCAAATCGGAAGGTGTGCGCTTTGCGTTCATCCACGAGATCAAAGCGGCCGATGGTCAACTGATCGGTGACGGCAAGATGTACGTCTTCACCACGCGCGCCGACACCATCATGGGCGTGACCTTCTGTGCGGTGGCGGCCGAGCACCCGCTGGCGCTGCATGCGGCGTCGAGCAATCCCGCGTTGGCGGCCTTTCTCGAAGAATGCAAGACCGGTGGTACCACCGAGGCCGAGCTGGCGACGCAAGAGAAAAAGGGCATGCCCACGGGCTTGTTGGTGACACACCCGCTGACTGGGGCGCAGGTCGAGGTTTGGGTGGGCAATTACGTGCTGATGTCCTACGGCGACGGGGCGGTCATGGGCGTGCCGGCGCACGACGAGCGCGACTTTGCGTTTGCGCAGAAGTATGGGATTGCAATCAAGGCTGTTTATAAGTTGCAGAGTTTCGTGATACCAGATCAACCTAGAGGTACACGACAGTCGCTTGATGATTTGGTCCAACGAGTGGATCCAAACGGTCCGTGGAAAGATTGGTACGGTGAAAAGCCGGCGCGTAGGAACGGCAAGAGAGGTCTCTTGACTTACGAGATCTCACGTATCAACTCTGGAAAGTACGACTCCTTGGAGTTTTTTGAGGACTGCGTTGACGCAGTTGCAGCCGATCTGGCCGCCAAAGGTCTGGGCGAGAAAAAAACCACCTGGCGTCTGCGCGACTGGGGTATCAGCCGCCAGCGCTACTGGGGCACGCCGATTCCCATCATCCATTGCGACGAACACGGCGCGGTGCCGGTGCCCGAAAAAGACCTGCCGGTGGTGCTGCCCGAGGACTGTGTGCCCGATGGTTCTGGCAACCCGCTGCACAAGCACGAAGGCTTCCACGCTGGGGTGACTTGTCCGGTCTGTGGCAAACCGGCGCGGCGCGAGACCGACACCATGGACACCTTTGTGGATTCGTCCTGGTACTTCATGCGCTATTGCGACCCGAAGAACGCCGACGCCATGGTGGCCGGTGGCGCCGACTACTGGATGCCGATGGACCAGTACATCGGCGGTATTGAGCACGCGATCCTGCACCTGCTGTACGCGCGCTTTTGGACCAAGGTCATGCGCGATCTGGGGCTGGTGAAGGTGGACGAGCCCTTCACCAAGCTGCTGACTCAGGGCATGGTGCTCAACCACATCTACAGCCGCCGCACCGCCAAGGGCGGCAAAGACTATTTCTGGCCGCACGATGTGGAGCATGTGCTCGACGAGACCGGCAAAGTCGTTGGCGCCAAGCTCAAGAACGAAGCCGACAGCGGCGACGGCCGTTTGCCGGTGGGCACCGCCATCGACTACGAAGGCGTGGGCACCATGTCCAAGTCCAAGAACAACGGCGTCGACCCACAAGACCTGATCGAGAAGTACGGCGCCGACACCGCACGCTTGTACACCATGTTCACCGCGCCGCCCGAGGCCACGCTCGAGTGGAACGACGCGGCGGTGGAGGGCAGCTACCGCTTCCTGCGCCGTGTCTGGGCCTTTGCCCACAAACACGCCGACGCGCTGCGCGACGCCACCGCCCGCGACTTGAGCCAGGCCCCGCTGCGCGCCGAAGGCAAGAAGCTGCGCCGCGACATGCACCTGGTGCTCAAGCAGGTCAGCTACGACTACGAGCGCATGCAGTACAACACCGTGGTGTCGGGCTGCATGAAGTTGCTCAACGCGCTGGAAGACTTTGCCTTCGACGGCAGCGATGGCGACGCGGCCCTGCGCTGCGAAGGCGTGTCGCTGTTGGTGCGCATGTTGTACCCGGCGTGCCCACACATCGCACACGCGCTGTGGTCGGACTTGGGGTTTGCCAAGGCCAGCGGTGAGCTGCTCGACGCACCCTGGCCGGCTGTGGACGAAGCGGCCTTGGTCCAAGACGAGATCGAGCTGGTGCTGCAAATCAACGGCAAGCTGCGCGGCAGCGTGACGGTGCCCGCCGGTGCCGACAAGGCCGCCATCGAAGCGGCGGCGCTGGCCAGCGAAGCCTTTCTCAAACAGGCCAACGGTGCCGCACCCAAAAAAGTGGTGGTGGTGCCGGGCCGTTTGGTCAACGTGGTGCTGTGATGGCACACACCGCGCGCCGCCAATTGATTCGCCTGGTGGTGGCGCTGCCCGCCGCTGCCCTGTTGTCCGCCTGCGGCTTTCGCTTGCGGCGCGCGCCCCAGTACAGTTTCGCCGCCATCCGTTTGGACGGCGTCAACGGCCCGGTGGCGCAGGCCTTGGCCGCCGAACTCAAGGCCGGTGGCCTGGCGGTGGGCGCCAGCCCGGTGCCTGCGGGTGTGCAGCCGGTGGTGTTGCAGGTCTTGGTCGACCAACGCGAGCGCACGGTGGTGGGCCAGACCGCCACGGGCGAGGTGCGCGAGCTGCAGCTGCGCCACCGCTGGCGCTTTGCGCTGCGCACCGCGCAGGGGCGTGAACTGATCGACACCACCGAGTTGCTGCTGGAGCGCGACATCGGTTTTCGGGAAACCGCCGTCCTGCCCAAGCAGGCCGAAGAAGACCTGCTGTACCGCGAAATGCGCGACGACTTGGTGCAACAGATGGTGCGCCGTCTGGCTGCGGTGCGCGTGCCGCTCTGATCCATGCAAGTCGCGGCCAATCAGTTGGGTGCCCAGTTGCAGCGCGGCTTAAAGCCGCTGTACACGGTGCATGGCGACGAGCCGCTGCTGGTGCAAGAGGCGGCCGATGCCATTCGCGCCGCGGCGCGCGCCGCTGGGCACAGCGAGCGCACGGTGTTCACCGTGGCCGGCGCCCACTTCGACTGGGGCGCGGTACTGGCCGCCGGTGGCGCCATGAGCCTGTTTGCCGACAAACAACTGATCGATATCCGCATCCCCTCGGGCAAGCCCGGCAAAGACGGTTCGCAGGCGCTGCAGCGGGTGGCCGAACTGGCCGCTGGCAACGACAGCACCGTGACCCTGGTGGTGCTGCCGCGGCTGGACAGCGCCACCCAAAAAAGCGCCTGGTTCGCCGCGCTCGACGCCAACGGGGTGCTGGTGAAGGTCGATCCCGTGGAGCGCGGCGCCTTGCCCGCTTGGATCGCGCAGCGCCTGCAGGCCAATGGCCAGCGCGTGATGGCCGGCGACGAGGGACAACGCACCGTACAGTTTTTTGCCGACCGGGTGGAAGGCAATTTGCTCGCCGCCCACCAAGAAATCCAGAAACTGGCCTTGCTGCATCCGCCCGGCGAGCTGTCGCTGGAACAGGTGCAGTCGGCGGTGCTCAATGTGGCGCGCTACACCCCGTTTAAGCTGGCCGAGGCGGTGCTGGCTGGCCAGGCGCAGCGGGTGCAGCGCATGCTGGATGGTTTGCAAGCCGAAGGCGAGACCCCGGTGCTGGTGCACTTTGCCTTGTCGGACGACATCCGCACCCTGCACCGGGTGCGCTTGGCGCTGGACGCTGGCCGGCCCTTGCCGATGGCCCTGCGGGAGAACCGGGTCTGGGGCACCAAAGAAAAACTCATCGAGCGGGTGGTGCAGCATCTGCGCACCGCCCAGACCGCGCGCTGGTTGGGGGACGCGCACACGGTGGACGGCATCGTCAAAGGCCTCAAGGCCAAGGACTGGCCGGCCGACCCGTGGGCGGCTTTGCAGCAGCTGGCGATGAAGGTAGTGAAAGAGGCCGCCCCCCTGCGCCGCTGACGCGACTTCCCCCCTTGCTGCGCGGGGGGACGCACCCCTGTGGACCGGCGAAGCCGGGTCCACGGGTGCCCTGGCGCTGGGGCACGCGCTCCGGATGCACTTTTTAGCGCGTCTTCCTGCGCCAGTCGCCCGGCCCGCCCGGATGGCGCCCCCCAAGGTGCGAGAATCTGGGCATGAACGCGATGTCCACCACCGAATTGATGAACGCCCTGGGCGGGCAGGCCAAAGCGGCGTCGGCGCTGATGGCCAAGGCCAGTGCAGCGACCAAGCAGCGCGCCCTGCGCGGACTGGCGGCGCTGCTGCGCGCCAACCTGGCGCCTCTGCAGACCGAGAACGCCAAAGACCTGGAGCGCGCCCGCGCCGCAGGTCTGGCCGAGCCGATGGTGGATCGCTTGAAGCTCACGCCCAAGGTCATCGAGACCTGCGCCGAAGGCTGTGAACAGCTCGCCGCCATGGCCGACATCATCGGCGAGGTCTCGGGTATGAAGCAGATGCCCAGCGGCATCCGTGTCGGGCAAATGCGGGTGCCGATTGGTGTGTTCGGCATGATTTACGAGAGTCGGCCCAATGTCACCATCGAGGCCGCCTCGCTGTCCATCAAAAGCGGCAACGCCTGCATCTTGCGCGGTGGTTCCGAGGCCATCGACAGCAACCGCGCGCTCGCCGCGCTGGTGCAACAGGCCTTGCTCGACGCCGGCTTGCCCGCGCACGCAGTGCAATTGGTGCCCACCACCGACCGCGCCGCCGTGGGTCAGCTGATCGCCATGCCGCAGTACGTGGATGTGATCATTCCGCGCGGCGGCAAGGGCTTGATCGAGCGCATCAGTGCTGAGGCCAAAGTTCCGGTCATCAAGCACCTGGACGGCAACTGCCACACCTATGTGGACGACCCATGCGACATCGCCATGGCGGTGAAGGTGGCCGACAACGCCAAGACACACAAGTACAGCCCTTGTAACGCGACCGAGAGCCTGCTGGTGGCGCGCGGCGTGGCGCCCGCTTTCCTGCCGCAGATTGGCGCGGTGTACGCCGCCAAGGGTGTGGAGATGCGCTGCTGCCCCGAGGCCTTGATGATCCTGTCCGCCGTGCCGGGCGCCCACACCCAGGCCGCCACCGAACAGGATTGGAGCGAGGAGTACCTCGCCCCGGTCATCAGCGTGAAAGTGGTCGGCGGTGTGGACGAGGCCATTGCCCACGTCAACCACTATTCTTCGCACCATACCGACGCCATTCTCACCACCGACCACACACACGCGCAGCGCTTTTTGCGCGAGGTGGACTCGGCCAGTGTCATGGTCAACGCCAGCACCCGGTTTGCCGACGGTTTTGAATACGGCTTGGGCGCCGAAATCGGCATCAGCACCGACAAGTTCCACGCGCGCGGCCCGGTGGGGGTGGAGGGCCTGACCTCCCTCAAATACATTGTGCTGGGCGACGGCGACGTGCGTGTCTGAGCAAAGGAAAGATTCTTATGGTTCCGCATCTGGTCACCGCCCTCAATGGCCCCATCAACGAGTTGGAGCAGCGCATCCTCGAGTCCACACCGGTCATTGAGCGCTGGTTTCGGCTGGAGTGGATGGAGCACACGCCGCCGTTTTATTCGGCGGTGGATGTGCGCAACGCCGGCTTCAAGCTCGCCCCGGTGGACACCGATCTGTTCCCGGGTGGCTGGAGCCACCTGACGCCCGAGATGCTGCCGTTGGCGGTGCAGGCGGCGATGGCAGCGATCGAAAAAATCTGCCCCGAGGCGAAAAACCTGCTGCTCGTGCCCGAGAACACCCGCAACAGTTTTTACCTGAGCAATCTCGCGCAGCTGCAGCGCATCTTCTATCAGGCCGGCTTGAACGTGCGGCTGGGCTCGCTCGACAAACACGTGACCGAGCCCACACCAATCGCACTGCCCAATGGCGACTCGGTGACGCTGGAGCCGTTGATCCGCACCCGCCACCGCCTGGAGCTCAAGGACTTTGATCCTTGCACCATTTTGCTCAACAACGATCTGAGCGCCGGTGTGCCTGGCATTCTCGAAGACTTGCATGAGCAGTTTTTGCTGCCGCCGCTGCACGCCAGCTGGAGTGTGCGCCGCAAGAGCCGGCACTTCGCCGCCTACGAAGAGATTGCCAAGCGATTTGGCAAGCTGCTGGGCATGGACCATTGGCTCATCAACCCGATGTTCAGCCAGTGCGGCGAGGTGGACTTCACCACCGACAAAGGCATGGAATGCGTGCGCAGCGAGGCCGATGCCCTGCTCACCCGCATCCGCCGCAAATACAAGGAATACGGCATCAACGAAAAGCCGTTTGTGGTGGTCAAGGCCGACGACGGCACCGGTGGCATGGGCCTGATGATGGTGCGCGATGTCAAAGACATCGACAACCTGACGCCCGCTGCGCGCAACAAGCTGGCGCAGGGCCATGCTGGTGCGGCAGTGAGCGAAGTGCTGATCCAGGAAGGTGTACTGACCCACGAGCGCATCAACGATGCGGTGGCTGAACCGGTGGTCTACATGATGGACCGCTATGTGGTGGGTGGCTTCTACCGCGTGCACGCTGAGCGCAGCGACACCGACAGCCTGTCTGCGCCGGGTGCCTTGTATGTGCCACTGGCTTTTGAGCAGAGCGCGCAGCTGCCCCAAAAAGGCGCGCGCCCCGGCGCCAGTGTGCCCAACCGCTTTTACATGTACGGCGTGATTGGTCGTCTGGCCATGCTGGCGGCCAGTTACGAGCTGGAGGCCACCGATCCCGAAGCCGAGGTCTACGAGTGAGTATGGGCCCCTCGGTTGGCGGTCGGGCCCCTCAGCGCTGATGTCCTTTGTGCGCGACCTGAGCCTCTCCAGCGCCACCGCCGGTGCGGTGGCGGTGTTGGTGGGCTTCACCAGTTCGGTGGCTATCGTCTTTCAGGCTGCGCAGGCCTTGGGGGCCACACCCGAGATCATCACGTCTTGGATGTGGGCCTTGGGACTGGGCATGGGATTGTGCTCGGCCATTCCCTCTGTGCTGCTGCGCAAGCCGGTCATGGTGGCCTGGAGCACGCCTGGTGCGGCGGTGCTGGCCTCCGCTGGTTTGGCGGGTGGCTTCACGCTGGCGCAGGCGGTGGGTGCGTTCATGGTGTGTGCGCTGCTCATTGTGTTGGTGGGCGCCAACGGCTGGTTCGAGCGGGTGATGAACCGCATTCCCATGGCCCTTGCGTCGGCGCTGCTGGCCGGGGTGCTGGCGCGTTTTGGCGTGCAAGCCTTTGGCGCTGCCCAGAGCGCCTGGGTGTTGGTGACCTTGATGTTGCTGGTCTACCTGATCGGTCGGCGCGTGGCGCCGCGTTATGCGGTGCCGCTGACCTTGCTCGCTGGCGTGGCTGTGGTGCTGGCGCAGGGGCAGTTCCGTGCCCATGCGCTGACTTTGGACTGGGCAAGGCCGGTGTTCACTGCCCCCGAATTCACCCTGGCGGCGGCGGTGGGTCTGGCCCTACCCTTGTTTGTGGTCACCATGGCCTCGCAGAACTTGCCCGGTGTGGCGGCGATCCGCGCGGCGGGCTACGACCTGCCGGTGTCGCGCCTGATCACGCTGACCGGTCTGGTCACCTTGGTACTGGCGCCGTTTGGGGCTTTTGCGCTCAACCTGAGCGCCATCACCGCCGCGATTTGTATGGGCGAAGAAGCCCACCCCGACAAAAACAAGCGCTACACCGCCGCGGTGGTGTGTGGCCTGATCTACATCGCTATTGGTCTGGTGGGGGCGGCGGTCACGGGCGTGCTGCTGGCCTTTCCCACCGAGTTGGTGCTGGCGATCGCTGGCCTGGCGTTGCTGGGCAGCATCGGAGGCGGCCTGTACACCGCCCTCAAGGACGACGCGCACCGCGAAGCGGCGCTCATCACCTTCTTGGTCACACTCAGTGGCGTGGTGCTGGGCGGTATCGGCTCGGCGTTCTGGGGCGTGGTCGCCGGCGCGCTGGCGCTGCTTGTGCAACAGTACGGATCCCGAAAGAACACCCCATGAATATCCTGTTTGTCGCCGATCCGCTGGGCGGATTCAAGATCCACAAAGACAGCACCTTCGCCATGATGCGCGAGCTGCAGCGCCGCGGCCACGCTGTGGCCGCCACCGAGCCGCACCAGATGCGCTGGCGCGGCGGTCGTGGTGTCACCGCCTCGGTGCAGCGCATCCACCTCACTGGGCAAGCCCAGGCCTGGTACCGCGTGCAAGCCGAAGAAGAACTGCCGTTGCACCGCTTCGATGCGGTGCTGATGCGCAAAGACCCGCCGTTTGACAGCGAGTACTTCTACGCCACCCACCTGCTGGAACAGGCCGAGCGAGAGGGCGCGCGCGTGTTCAACAGCCCACGCGCGCTGCGCGACCACCCGGAAAAGCTCGCGCTCATGGAGTTCGCGCACTGTGCGCCGCCCACGCTGGTGACGCGCTCGGACGCCGACATTCGCGCCTTTCACGCCGAGCACCAGGACATCATCCTCAAGCCCTTGGATGGCATGGGCGGCACAGGCATTTTTCGCGTGCGCGCCGACGGCATGAACCTGGGCGCCATCATCGAGACCCTCAACCAGGGTGGGGCCACCAGTGTCATGGTGCAGCGCTACTTGCCCGAGATTGCAGCGGGTGACAAGCGGGT
The DNA here is from genome assembly GCA_945869245.1 of Hydrogenophaga intermedia. Lineage (GTDB taxonomy): Bacteria > Pseudomonadota > Gammaproteobacteria > Burkholderiales > Burkholderiaceae_C > Hydrogenophaga > Hydrogenophaga intermedia_B. Next base: position 177 of record CAMBOY010000007.1, on the reverse strand, counting down.
GTTGGTGATCGGTGGTGTGCCCGCGCCCTATTGCTTGGCGCGCATTCCGCAAGGCAACGAGGTGCGCGGCAACCTGGCCGCTGGCGGCAAAGGCGTGGCGCAAGCGTTGTCTGCCGAGAACCGCGCGGTAGCCGAGGCCATCGGCCCGACGCTCGCTGCGCGCGGCTTGTTGTTGGT
>CAMBOY010000006.1 GCA_945869245.1 Hydrogenophaga intermedia | reverse complement strand
CCTGTCGGCACCCAGGCGTTGCAAGTGTTTCCCTTGCTGCTGGCCAGCACACTGGTGCAGGTGCTGGTGCGCATGATGCAAGGCAGCGCGTTCGCGGGTTGGGCGATCTGGCTGTCGCCGCTGATCGAGGCGGTCTTGTGGCCAGTGGTCAGTGTGCTGCTGCTGGCCCCGCAACACCGCGCCCCCGACCCCGACGAAGACCGCCCCCTGTGAACCAACACCGCGCCATGCCATGACCGAGCTGCGCAACGTGGAAGTCGACCTCGCCCGCTTTCGCAGCCGGGTGTTTGTGGCCTGCTTGGCGGTGGTGCTGGCCTTTGGCGTTCTGGTGGCGCGCATGGTGTATCTGCAGATACTGCGCCACGAGGACCTGGATGCACAAGCCGAAAGCAACCGCACCGCGGTGCTGCCGGTGGTGCCCAACCGAGGGCAGATTTTGGACCGCCACGGCCGGGTGCTGGCGAGCAACTACTCGGCGTATACGCTGGAGATCACGCCGTCCTTGGTCAAAGATCTCGACAGCACGATCGACGCGCTGTCCGAGCTGGTCGACATCCAGCCACGCGACAAGCGGCGCTTTCGCAAGCTGCTCGAAGAGTCGCGCCGCTTCGACTCCTTGCCCATTCGCACCCGGCTGACCGACGAGGAAGTGGCGCGCTTCACCGCCCAGCGCTACCGCTTCCGCGGGGTGGATATCCGCGCGCGTCTGTTTCGGCAGTACCCGTTTGGTGAGACCGCCAGCCACATCATCGGCTACATCGGCCGCATCAATGCGCGCGAAAAAGAAGCCATGCTCGATTGGCCAGAAGAAGACCAAGCCAACTACCGGGGCACCGAATACATCGGCAAGCTGGGAGTGGAGCAGAGCTACGAACGCGAGTTGCACGGCATCACGGGCTTTGAACGGGTGGAAACCTCGGCCGGTGGGCGCGCGGTCCGCTCGCTGGCCAGCACACCGGCCACACCGGGCAACAACGTGGTGCTGACCATCGACATCCGGCTGCAAAAACTGGTGGAAGACATGTTTGGCGAGCGCCGTGGCGCCCTGGTGGCCATCGATCCGCGCAACGGCGAGGTGCTGGCTTTTGTGTCCAAGCCCGTCTACGACCCGAATCTGTTTGTCGAGGGTATCGATGTCGAGAACTGGAAAGCACTCAACGAGTCGGTCGACAAGCCACTGCTCAACCGGGCGCTGCGCGGCACTTACCCGCCTGGCTCGACCTATAAGCCCTTTATGGGTCTGGCGGCCTTAGAAACTGGCACCCGCACGCCGCGCACCATCGTCAACGACCCGGGCTACTGGATGTTCGGCAACCACCAGTTCCGCGGCCACGCCACCGGCCCGACCGATTTGCACTGGAGCATCGTCAAATCGAGCAACGCCTATTACTACTCGCTGGCCAACGAGATGGGGGTGGACGCGATCCACGACTTCATGAAGCCGCTGAGCTTTGGCCAGATCACCGGCATCGACCTCAAGGGCGAGACACGCGGTGTGCTGCCCAGCCAAGACTGGAAACGGCGCACCTACAAACGCGCCGAGCAGCAACGCTGGTACGCCGGTGAAACCATTTCTCTGGGCATTGGCCAGGGCTATAACCACTTCACCATGCTGCAGCTCGCCCACGCCATGGCCATCTTGGCCGCTGGTGGCGTCAAGCACAAACCGCACATCGCTCTGGCCATCGACGACGCGGTGAGCCGCCAGCGCTCACCGGTGCAAGCGTCGGTCGGCACCCCCATGGGCTACCGACCGGAGAATGTGGCCCTGGTGCTCAAAGCCATGGAGGGGGTGACCACCGTCGGCACGTCTGCCGGGGTGTTTGCCGGGTCGGGCTACCGCAGCGGTGGCAAAACCGGCACCGCGCAGGCGGTGACCATCGGCCAAAAAGAGCGCTACGACGCCCGCAAGCTCGAAGAACACCAACGCGACCATTCGCTCTATGTGGCGTTTGCCCCATCACAAAATCCGCGGGTTGCGCTGGCGGTGGTGGTGGAAAACGCGGGCTTTGGCGCAGCCCATGCGGCCCCGATTGCGCGACGGGTGTTCGACTACTTGCTGCTCGACCAGTACCCCAACCCCCAAGACTTGGCAGCGGTGCGCAAAGGCCAAGCCAGTGCGCCGATTGGCCAGCCGCTCAAAGCCAGTGAGGTGCCCTTGCCGGGTGAGGAGCCCGAGACGCCGCCCGCTGCACCCGCCGAGGCCCCCGCCAACTGAAGCCGGTCGCAGTCAGCGCGGCCACCAGGCGTCGTAGCCGGTTTTGACAATGAGCGCGCTGACCACCACCAAAAAGATCACCCGCACAAAGCCGCTGCCGTGTTTTAAGGCCAGCCGGGTGCCCAGCACACTGCCCAACACATTGGCCAGCGCCATGGGCACCGCCAAGTGCCACCACACATGGCCTTTCCAGGTGAACAGCAACAAGGCCGCGAGGTTGGACGTGGTGTTGAGCAATTTGGCGCTGGCGCTGGCGTGCAAGAAATCGAAACCCAGCCAGCGCACAAACAAAAACACAAAAAAGCTGCCGGTGCCCGGGCCAAAGAAGCCGTCGTAAAACCCAATCACCAAGCCCATCGCGGCGGCGGCCAGGGTCTGCCGCGCGCCCACAAAGCGCGGCCGGTGCTCGCGGCCCAGTTCCTTTTTGGCCAAGGTGTAGACAAACACCGCCAGCAAAATCGCCGGCAAGGCCTTGCGCAAGAAGTCGGGCGACATCACGGTTACCGCCCAGGCGCCGGCCATGGAGCCCATAAAACACACGACTGCGGCGGGCAGCAGCGCGCGCCAGGGCATGTCGACCCGCTGCGCGTACTGCACCGTGGCCGCGGCCGTGCCCCAAATGGAGGCGCTTTTGTTGACACCAAACAAAGTGGCCGGGTGCGCACCGGGGTACACCGCAAACAAAGCGGGCAGCAGAATCAAGCCGCCGCCGCCCACAATCGCATCAATAAATCCCGCCAGGCCGGAGGCCATGGTCACCCACACTATGTCCATCGGTGTATTGTCGGTGAGGGGTGACGCCCGGCCACGGATGTGCTGTCGCGAGGGTACCGGCCAAAAAAAACCGACCCCAAGGGGTCGGCTGAGTTCGTCTGCTGGCACCCGGTCATCGGCTTGTGTCCAGTGTGCAGCGCGTTTTTTTGTCTAGGACTGGGTTGTCTCCTCGGTCCCCGCGTCGGGCACCAGAATCCAGCACCAAACGAGTGCGGCAAGTGTAAGGCCCTAGAGACCCTTGAAGCCCAAGGGATTACCCTTGTCGGACAAACGGTAGGCCCATGCGTACCTTTGCCTAAGGCAAACCCGAACCGTCACACGCCAGCCAGCGTCCAGCGGGCCACCTTTTCGGCCAACATCAAGGTCGGGCTGTTGGTGTTGCCGCTGGTGATGGTGGGCATGGCGCCCGCGTCCACCACCCGCAAGCCTTGCACCCCACGCACGCGGCAATGGCTATCAAGGACCGCCATGGGGTCGCTGTCGCGCCCCATTTTGGTGGTGCCCACCGGGTGGAAGATGGTGCTGGCAATGTCGCCGGCCAAGCGGGCCAGTTCCTCATCGCTTTGGTACTGCACGCCGGGCTTGTATTCCACCGGTTGATAAGGAGCCAGCGCGGGTTGCGCCACGATGCGCCGCGTCACCCGCAAGCTGTCGGCGGCCACTTGCCGGTCTTCGGGCGTGCTCAGGTAACACGGCGCAATCGCGGGCGCGTCCTCGGCACGCGGGGTCTGGATGCGCACATGGCCACGGCTGGTGGGGTTGAGGTTGCACACGCTTGCAGTGAACGCCGGGAAGCTGTGCAAGGGTTCACCAAACGCGTCCAAGCTCAGCGGCTGCACGTGGTATTCCAAATTGGCGTGCGGCTGCGATGGGTCGCTTTTGGTGAAGGCGCCCAACTGGCTGGGCGACATGCTCATGGGCCCGCTGCGCGTGAGCAGGTATTGCAGCCCAATGCGCGCCTTGCCCCACGGACTGCTGGCCAGCACATTGAGGGTGGGCGCGCCTTGAATCTGGTACACCGAGCGGATTTGCAAATGGTCCTGCAGGTTCTCGCCCACACCGGGCAGGTCGTGTTGCACCGCCACGCCGGCGGCCTGCAGCACCGCCGCTGGGCCAATGCCCGAGAGCTGCAGCATCTGCACCGAACCGATGCTGCCGGCGCTCAGAACCACCTCGCGCGCGGCCTGCACCTGCACCACCTGAGCGCCACGCCGCACCTTGGCACCGGTGCAGCGCAGCGCGCCATCGGCCCCGCGTGCCAGCGTCAACCGCTGCACCTGCGACTCGGTCCACACGGTCAGGTTGGGGCGGTGCTGCACCGGACGCAAAAAGGCTTTGCTCGCGTTCCAGCGCCAGCCGGCTTTTTGATTGACCTCAAAATAGCCCACGCCTTCGTTGTCGCCACGGTTGAAGTCGTCGGTGGCGGGCAGGCCGGCCTGTTGCGCCGCTTGGGCAAACGCGTCGAGGATGTCCCAACGCAGCCGCTGTTTTTCGACCCGCCACTCGCCGCTGCTGCCGGTGCGGGCGTTGCCGTGCAGGGCGGCAAAGGCCTCGCTGGGCGCTTGCGCGTCGAGCCGGTGGTGGTGCTCGTGGGCCTTGAAGTCGGGCAGGCAGTGGTCCCAACGCCAGGCCTCGTCGCCGGTGAGCGCGGCCCATTGGTCGTAGTCGCGCGCCTGGCCGCGCATATAGATCATGCCGTTGATGCTGGAGCAGCCGCCCAGGGTTTTGCCGCGCGGGTAACGCAAGCGCCGGCCGTTGAGCCCCGGGTCGGGCTCGGTCTGGTACATCCAGTCGGTGCGCGGGTTGCCGATGCAATACAAGTAACCCACAGGGATGTGGATCCAGTGGTAATCGTCTTTGCGTCCGGCTTCGATGAGCAACACCCGGCGCTGCGGATCGGCGCTCAAGCGGTTGGCCAGCAGACAGCCGGCGGTGCCGGCGCCAATGACGATGTGGTCAAAAACGGGTTCGCTCATGGTGGTGTGTCCTGCGCGCCATTGTGCGGGGGTCCGGCGCGCAGTTCATCGACCAAGCGGTCGCGCACGAGACCCATGCCCCGGTAGGCCACCACCGCGTCGCTCATGGACGCCAAGGCATCGGCCAGCGCCGCAGCACGCCAGGGTTCAAGCGCCAGCACCTGCACCAAGGGACACACCATGACCCGTATAAAGAACACCCCACGCGCGATATCGGGCATGGGCCAGGTGGTCTGACGCTCCACCCGAAAGAAGGCCTGCTCCAGCACTTGGCCGGCGCCCGCACGTTCGAGCGCGTCTTGCCAACGGCGTTGGCGTTCGCGCGGGTGCTGCGCCAAGGCCCCGTCCGGACTGATCAGCCACACATGGCGCTGCATGGACTGGCGGCGAAAAGCCAGGTCCATGATGCCCTCGGCGCCTTGCTGGATGAGGGCGTTGTCGGCCACTGGCGCATGGATGGCGGCGAAGTCGAGGCCGAGTTTTTCGGCCGGGTCCCAGTTGGATGGGAAGGCCACGCTCAAAAAGCGCAGACGAAAGCGCCCCTGCCCATCCGGGTCGGCTTCGTCGTGCAAGACCACAAAGTCGTCTTGCAGGGCCAAGGCCACGGTCCTGGCATCGGTGCGGACCGGGGCCATACCTGGCGTGGGCAGAGCATGGTGCAAGCGTTCGAGCACCCGTGGGTCGGGCTCGCCCACCATCGCCTGAGGCAGGCGTGGGCGCCTGAGCTCGGCGTACACCGCAGCCAAGGCGTCGGGGGCGGGGCAGCCGGCAGCGGGCTCTGTCTGCGGCCGGCGGGCCAGCCCGGGACGCATGCGAAACGGACTCTGTACCGGCCAGGGCATGGCATCGGCTGCGGTCCAATGGTGTACCGATGAATTGAGCATTGGCGTGATTTGAATACGAAAACCAGAAAAATCGCGGGTAAATCAGGGTAAATACCAGCAGATAGAACTGGTGGTTTTGTCAGTTGGCGGTCAGTCTGCAGCGACAATGCCGCTCCATGAATGCTCTCGACATCTCCACCCCCCACGATGCGCCCTGGCGCGCCGCCTACGACAAGGCCGGCATCGCGCCCGAGCTCACCCCACCCACCCACGCCAGTCTGGCCGCACTGGTGCACGACGCCTGCAGCCGCTACGCCCAGTCGGCACCCAAGCAGGCGGCCTTCACCTGCGTGGTGCCCAATGGCATGAACGGCAGCCTCACCTTCGCCCAAGTCGACGCGCTGTCCGACGCCTTTGCCGGCTATCTGCGCGGCGTGCTGGGCCTGCAAGCCGGCGACCGCGTGGCGGTGCAGTTGCCCAACTGCCTGGCTTACCCGGTGGTGGCGTTTGGGGTGTTCAAGGCCGGCTGTGTGCTGGTCAACACCAACCCGCTCTACACCGAAAAAGAAATGGTGCACCAGCTCAAGGACTCGGGTGCCCAGGTGCTGGTCATCATTGATATGTTCGCCGACAAGCTGCCGGCGGTGCTGCAACAAACCGGCCTCAAACATGTGGTGCTGGCCGATGTGACCGCATTTTTCCCGGCGGTGCCACGGGCGGTGGTGCGCGCGGTGCAAAAAGTATGGAACCGGGTGCTGCCGTCGGTGACCGTGCCGCACGAGCGGCTCGCCGCCGCCTTGCAGCGTGGCGCCGCCACCCTGGCGCAAACCCCGGCGCGCCGCTACTGGGAAGGCGTGGGCCCCAGCGACACCGCCGCCCTGCAGTACACCGGTGGCACCACCGGCGTGAGCAAAGGGGCGGTGCTCACCCACAGCAATTTGCTGCACAACGTCAACCAGATGCTGGCCATGGGATCGACCCACATGCGTGTGGGCCAGGAATGTGTGCTGACCGCCTTGCCGCTCTATCACATCTTCGCTTTTACGGCCAACCTGCTGGGCTTCTTGGTGATTGGCGCGCGCAACGTACTGGTGCCCAGCCCGCGCCCGGTGCAAAACCTGCAGCGCGCCATCGAGAACCACCCCATCACCTGGATGACCGGGGTCAACACGCTCTACAACGGCCTGCTGAATGAAGAGTGGTTTCTGGCCTATCCGCCCAAACACCTTAAGGCCTCGATTGCTGGGGGCACCGCCTTGCACCAGGCGGTGGCCGAACGCTGGCGCCAGGTCACCCGCACCCCCATCGCCGAAGGCTATGGCCTGACCGAAACCTCGCCGGTGGTGAGTTTCAACCCGCTGGCGGGCACACCGCGCAACGGCAGTATCGGCATTCCAGCACCGGGCACCCATGTGCGCCTGGTCAACGACGCGGGCGCGGTGGTGGCCACGGGTGAGCCTGGCGAGATCCAGGTCAAGGGCCCGCAGGTGATGCAGGGCTACTGGAACCAACCCGAAGAAACCGCCAAAGTGCTGCAAGACGGGTGGCTGGCCACCGGCGACGTGGCGGTGATGGACCGCGAGGGCTTCTTGCGCATCGTCGACCGCAAGAAAGACATGGTGCTGGTCTCGGGCTTCAACGTCTATCCCAACGAGGTGGAAGACACGATCGCCCAAATGCCCTCGGTGCTGGAAGTGGCGGTGATCGGCATTCCCGACGCCACCACCGGCGAAGCGGTGCGCGCCTATGTGGTGCCCAACCCCGACCACAACGGTCTGGTGAACGCCGACGAGGTGATCGCCCACTGCAAAAAGCAGATGACCGCCTACAAAGTGCCCAAACAGGTGATCGTGCGCGACGAGCTGCCCAAGTCGCCGATTGGCAAGGTGCTGCGCAAAGAACTGCGCGCCGAAGCCCTGGCCGAACTGGGCGCCCCGCGCCAATAAACGCGCCCTCTACACCCGAACGATATTGCGGAGAACACCCCCATGGTGACCGAATTTGAAACCAAGCTGCTGGGCGTGATGATGATGGTCATCATGCTGGGCATGGGCGCCTCACTGACCTGGCGCGACTTTTTGATTGCCTTTCGCAAACCGAAAGGCGTGCTGGTCGGGCTGCTGTGCCAGTACGGCATCATGCCGCTGCTGGCTTTTGTGATGGCCCAGGCGCTGAATCTGCCGCCGGCCATTGCGGTGGGCCTGATCCTGATGGGCTGCATGCCTGGCGGCACCACGTCCAACATCTTCACCTACTTCAGCAAGGCGGTGCTGGCGCTCTCGATCATGATGACCAGTGTGTCGACCTTGGTGGCGCTGGGCATGGTGCCGGCCACGCTGGCGTTTTATTCGGGCCTGGCCGGATACGCCGGGGACTACACCATTCCCGCCACCAATGTGGCGCAGGTGCTGGTGGTGTTGCTGGTGCCCACGCTGATTGGCATGGTGCTGCGCAAAGCCAATCCCAACGTCGGCGCTACCCTGGAGCTGCTGGGCGGCATCATGGGCATTGGGGTGATTCTGTTCTTGGTGGTCACCTGGATTCCGCGCAATTACCAGCTGCTGCTCGACACCCCGGCCACGGTGTACATCGGCGCGATTGGCCTGGGCCTGATTGGCATGGTGCTTGGTTATGGACTGGCGCGCCTGCTCAAACAAGACCCCAACCGCAGCCGCACCATCGCCATGGAAACCGGCATCCAGAACGGCCCGCTGGCGGTGTTGATCGTGACCCTAAGCATCAGCGGCCCGAACCAGCAAGACGTGCTGCTGATCCCGGTGCTGTATTCGCTGTTCATCGTCATCAGCTCCAGCGTCGTGACCGTGTTTTTCCGCCGCGCCAGTGAGCGCGAAACGCTGGCGCGAGACCGCGCCAAAGTGGGTACTGTGGCGCGCTGAAGCTTCGCTTTTTTCTCACGCACTCTCCGGGCGCCGCACTTGCTGTGCAGCGCCCGGCGCGTTTAGGCTGTGGTCCTATTTGTCAAACAGGAACTGCCATGGTCACCGCCTACGCCCACCCCCACACACCCGAACCCAAACGCCGCAGCTGGACGCCCTGGATCTGGGGCATCACATTGGTGTCGCTGGTGCTGTGGAGTGGTCTGTGTCTGGTCACGGCCTGGGTGATCGGCGCGGTGCTGGGGTGGTTGCCCGATGGCGCCTGGACCACCGGGGTCGACACCGTGAGCCAGTGGTCGATACCAGCGTGGCTGGCGCCTTGGGTCGACACCGCCTGGCTCGACGCGGTGATGCAGTCCTTGCGCGGCGCGGTGGCTTGGCTGCAGCCCTGGTTGCCCTCGGCCGACACACTGGCGGGCGTGGTGTCGGCCCTGGCCTGGGTGGTCTGGACTTTCGGCGCGCTGGGCCTGTTGCTGGTGGCCGGTGGCTTGCACTGGTGGACACGTCGGCGCTGAGCACCCCGGGGCCTTGACTCCGATAAACTGACAAACCGTCCAGTTTTATCGGAGCACTTGATGAAAATCTCATACCCGCCACTACTGGCGGCAACGCTGCTGGCCCTGGGCGCCTCGGCCCAGGCCGCCTGCCCCAGCGCCAAGGCCACTGTATTCAGCTGCACCACGGCCAAGGCCAAGGTGATCGAGGTATGCGACCTGGGCAAAAGCATCGGCTACAGCTTTGGGCCAGCCGGCAAACCCGAGCTGGCCTTGCAGGTGCCGCGCGCCCAGGCCTCGACCCGGCAGTGGGAAGGCATTGGCCGCACCATCAGCTACTCGGTGGACGTGCCCAATGCCAGCACCGTCTACAGCGTGTTTTGGGCCGCCGACCGCATGAGCGACGAGCACGAGATCAGCGCCGGGGTGGAGGTGATCATCAAGGGCAAGACCGCCGCCACTGTGGCCTGCGACCCGAAGAAAAAGATTGTGCAGGCCATGGAAGGCATCGACCTCAAGCCGACGCCCTGAAGACGCCGGGCAGCGTGAGGCTTCAGCCCTGGCGGGCAAAAAACACCACGCTCATGACCAGACCAGTGGCGATCACACCGCCACGCAGCCAAGCCACCGGCAGGCGCTTGCCCCAGCGCGCGCCCATCAGCCCGCCGGCGGTGGCGGCCAGCATCATCAACACACCTTGTGGCCAGGCGATGGCACCCGCCACCACAAAAGCCGCCACCGACAGCCACGACAGCACCAGCGAATTGAGATTCTTCAGCGCATTGGCGGTGTTCAGACGCGATTCGCCGGTGACGGTGTAGAGCGCCAGCAGCAAGATACCCAAGCCGCCATTGAAATAGCCGCCGTACACCGACACCGCCAGCAGCCCTGGCTCGCGCCAGCGCGACCAGCCGGCGTCACCACCGGCCTGGGCGCGCCGCGCCAACCACGGCCCCAGCGCAAACAGCGCGGTGGCAAACAGCAGCAGCCAGGGCACCACCCCGGCAAACACCCGGGCCGGCGTCACCAGCAAGAGCAACGCCCCCACCACACCACCGGCCGAGGCGATGATGGCCTCGCGCCGCACGCGCTCACGCGGCAACTGCCGCAACTCGTCCTTGAAACCCAGGGTGCTGCCCAGATAACCCGGGCTCACCGCCAGCGCGCTGGTGGCATTGGCCACGATCGGCGGCACCCCCGTGAACACCAGCGCCGGAAAGGTCAAGAAACTGCCGCCACCGGCCACAGCGTTGAGGGCGCCGGCCGCAAACGCGGCCACGGCGAGCAAAGGGGCGTGTTGCCAGAACAGGGTCCAGGATTCCATCGCGCCGATTATGGTGGCCCGCCTACAATGCCGCAGTCACCCGCGCCGCCTGCGGCGCCCCGATCACCACCCGCAGCCCTTGACCACCCACCCGCCCCCCCACAGCCCACCGACCGCCAGCACCGCCCGGGTGCTGTATGTGGACTTGGACGGCACCCTGACGCCCAGCGACACCCTGCTGGAATCGGCCCTGCTGCTGTTGCGCCAACACCCGCTCAATCTGTTTCGGCTGCTGGCTTGGCTGCTGCTCGGTCGCGCCGGCCTGAAGCACAAAATCGCCGACGCGGTGCGGCCCGCGCCCGACCGCCTGCCCTACCACGCTGGCCTGCTGGCTTTGCTGCAAGCGCGCCGCGCCCAAGGCGACACCCTGGTGCTGGCCAGCGCGGCCGATGCGCGCATCGTCGAGTCGGTGGCGCAGCACACCGGCCTGTTCGACGGCACCCTGGGCACCGCCCAAGGCCACAACCTGCGCGGCGCGGCCAAGCGACAAGCCATTGAAGCCGATGCGCGCGCGCGCGGCTGCGCGCACTGGGGCTACGCCGGCAACAGCCACGACGACCTGCCGGTGTGGGCCGGCGCCCACGAGGCGCTGGCGGTCAACACCCCCGCCTCGGTGCTGCGCCGCTTGCAAGCCCAGCACCCACAGGCCCAGGTGCTGCCCGGTGTCCAGGCCAGCACAGCCACCTGGCTGCGCGCCATTCGCATCAAACAGTGGGCCAAAAACGCGCTGTTGTTTGTGCCGCTGCTCGCCGCCCACTCGCTCGACCCCATGGCCTGGGTACAGGTGCTGTTGGCCTTTGTGGCTTTTGGCCTGTGTGCCTCGGCCACCTATTTGTTCAACGACCTGATGGACCTACCCAATGATCGGGTGCACCGCATCAAGCGCCACCGGCCGCTGGCTGCTGGCGCAGTGGGTGTGGGCCAGGCCGTGGCACTGGGCGCGACGATGATGGCGGCGGCCTTGATGCTGGCGACCCTGGTGTCCACCAGCTTTGTGGCGATGCTGCTGCTCTACACCGTGCTGACCCTGAGCTACACCCTGTGGCTCAAACGCATCGCGCTGGTCGATGTGCTGCTGCTGTCGGCGCTCTACACCCTGCGCATCGCCGCGGGTGCGGTGGCCGCGTCGGTGGAACTGTCCAACTGGTTGCTCGCCATTTCGATCTTTCTGTTCCTGAGCTTGGCCCTGGTCAAGCGCTGTGCCGAGCTGGAGGAAGCCACCCAAGAAGACGCGGCGCTGGCCCCAGGCCGGGGCTACCACCCCAGCGACCTGCCCTCGCTGCGCAGCATGGGTATGGCCAGCGGCTTTCTGGCGGTGATGGTGCTGGCGCTGTATGTGGACAGCCAAAACGGTCGCGCGCTCTACGCCGAGCCGCAGTGGCTGTGGGCAGCCGCACCGCTGTTGATGTTCTGGATCATGCGCATGTGGCTCAAGACCGGGCGGCGCGAACTGCACGGCGAAGACCCGCTGCAGTTTGCCCTGAAAGACGGGGTGAGCTGGCTGGTGCTGCTGGCCATGGGCGCGGTGGGCCTGGCCGCCACCGTTGGGGTGGGCGCATGAAGACCGTGGCGCTCGGCGTGGGGGTGGTGTGTGTGCTGCTGTCGGCCGCCGCCCAGCTGCTGATGAAGCGCGGCATGACCCCCGACCCCGCACTCATCCAGAACGCCACCAGCGGCCCGCTGGCCACCTACCAGCACGCGCTGGGCAGCCCGCTGGTGTGGCTGGGCTTGTGCCTGTACGGCGCCAGCGCGGTGCTGTGGCTGTGGGTGTTGTCGCGGCTCGATGTGAGCCTGGCCTACCCGCTGGTGAGCCTCGGTTTTGTGGTCACGTTCGCCCTGGGCATTGTCTGGCTTGGCGAACCGTTTACCTGGCTCAAGGCCGCTGGCTGCACACTCATTGTGGTGGGTGTGGGGCTGCTGGCCCACGACGCCTGAACACCCCGGACACCGCATGCAAAGTCTTCGCCTCTCGCCCCACACCGCACGCCAACTGTTCTGGACCACCTTTGGTCTCACGCTGTTGCTCAAGGGCGTGATCGCCGCCACGTTCCCCATGACGGGCGACGAGGCCTTTTTTTACCAATGGGGCGTGTACCCAGCCTGGGGATACTCCGACCACCCGCCCATGGTGGGCTGGCTGCTCGCGGCTCTGCGGGTACTGGGCGACAGCCCGCTGGTGCTGCGCGCCTTCACCGTGGCGGTGACCAGTGTCATCGGCCTGCTGATCGTCGACCTGCTGCGCCGCTGGCTGAGCGACGAACACGAGGCCAGCGCCTGGCTGGCCGGCGCGGTCTACCTGGCCATGCCCTGGTCGTGGATGTTTGTGCTGGTGACCACCGACACGCCACTGGTGTTTTTTATGGCGTTGTCCATGTGGTGCTACCTGCGCGCCGACCAGGCCCGCCACGGCGCTTGGCGCTGGTACGCCGCCGCCGGCGCGCTGGTGGGGCTGGCGTTTTTGTCGAAGTATTTCGCCGCTTTGCTCGGCATTGCCTACGCGGTGCACCTGCTGGGCTGGCGGCGCGAACGCGCCTGGGCGGTGCCACTCATGGGCCTGCTGGCGCTGCCCAGTGTGCTGCTGAACCTGGCCTTCAACGCCTGGCACGGCTGGCCCAACATCCTGTTCAATTTCTACAACCGCAACGAAGACAGCCAGTGGCAGCTGCAAACCTTCGGGGTGTATGTGGGCATGGCTCTGTACCTGATCACGCCCTGGCTGCTGTGGCAGGCGCTCAAGCACCACGCACCCGCCGGTGTGCCCACCTCACTGCGCCGCACGCTGCTGGTGTTGTGGCTGTTTCCACTGCTGGTGTTTGCGCTGCTGGGCCTGCGCCGCACCATCGGCCTGCATTGGGTGCTGGGCTTTGTGCCGCTGTTTGTGTTGTGGGCGGGACTGCACATCCCCTCGCGCCCGCTGGCGCGCAGCCTGGCCTACACCGCGCTGCTGTCGCTGCCGCACCTGGTGGTGGTCGGGCTGATCGCCTGGGCGCCACTGAGCTGGTGGGCCGATCACAAGCTCTATCCCAAAGCGGTGTTCCTGCGCGAGACACCAGCCATCGTGGCCGAGCTGCAGCGCGATCTGCCCACTGGCGCCACACTGATGGCGCGCACCTACAGCCCGGCGGCCGCGCTGGCCTATGCGCACAAGGCCTATGTGCCGGTATTTGGTGTGGGCCGCCACCACGCGCGCCAAGACGACCAGCTGGTGGACTTCCGCGAATACGAAGGCATGCCGGTCCGCGTGTTCGCCAGCGCCGAACCCCAGGCCAGCGACTTTGCGCCGTTCTTTGAACGGGCGCAGATCAGTCGGTTCGAGGTGGCGGGTGTGCCGTACTGGAAGGTGGACGGTTTTGGGTTCAACTTTGCCGCCTACCGCAGCCAGGTGCTGGCCGAGGTGGTGCGCGAGTTCCACCAGGTGCCGCACTGGCTGCCGCTGTGGGGCAGCCCGTTTTGCGAGCGTTATGGGTTTGCGGAATGCTCGCCGGGGCGGGAGTCTGTGCCTCGGCCTTGAGTGTGGGGCCTTGGAGCTTGGGCCTACTTGGCTTGCGGTGTTCACTGGCTCTGTGGGCCTGCCTTGCTCGGCGACGTGTCCTTGGTGTTCAGAGGCATGGGGGGCCCCGCCTCCGCGAATGTCCCCCGGCGTCCTGTGGACGCCTCCTCCTTTATTTCGCTGCGCCAGGCCCCCCATGCCTCTGAACGCCGACAGGATGGGTACGCCCACCGAGCGAACAATCGGTTGAGCGCACAGATCTGTGCAGGCGGGGTGGTGGCACCCTGCGCAGCGAAATCAAGGCGGAGGACCGGCACAGCCGGTCCGGGGGACATTCGCGGAGCAGGGCGCCACCACCCCGTCCCGCCAAAGACAGTCGCCTGAAACCCGCCGTCAAACCAACAGGACGGCAAACGCTAGAGGCCTCAACTCGCCACCGGCGCAATCTGCGCCACTGGCTCGGGCGCCAACAAGGTGCCCTGCCGCAGCCCCCGTACCGTGGCCAGCACCAGCCAGGTGATGACGATGGTGGTGATGGCCAACAGCACCATGGCGCCGGTTTGGGCCATGCCGTGCGACGCCGTGCCCTGCAGGCGCTCGGTGAGGCGCAAGGTCAGCGTGGTGAAGGCGGCCAGCGGAAACGACAGCGCCCAGAACGGAATGCCAAAGGGCTGCGCAGCGATTCGCTTGGCCAGGGTGCCCACCCACAACAGCACAAACAAACCCACACCCCAGACAGCGACCAACACCAGCAGGGGCGCGCCCAGCTGATGCAGCACCACACCCACCACCGACGGTGGGGCCAGGGTGATCATCCACGCCGGCAACAGCCGGTCGGGCAGCGGACTGTGGGTCAGGCGGCGCACCACGGGCAGGGTGAACACCACCGGCCAAAAAAACACACCGATGCCGAAGTGCACCATGGACCACACCTCGTGACCCAAGGGCAGACCAGCCAGAGGCACCAACACATTGCCCACCACCGGGATCAGCAAGACCGGCGTGACCGCTGGCCACAGGCTGCCTGGGGCGGCGCCCGGCGCGGGCACCGCAAACCAGCGGCCCAGCGTCCACACCGTGACCCACAACTGACCCAAGGCAGCGGCCCACCACACGCTGTTGAGCAGCGGGCGCACGGGTGTGTCGGCGCCCAGCAGCGCCACAGCCACGGTCACCAGCAAGAGCAAGCCCGCCGGCAGCGCCGCCACAAAGGCGTGGCGCACCGGGTGGCGCAAATCTTCGGCCAAGGCATCGGGGTGGCGCTGCCAGCGCAGCAGCGAAGCCACCACCAACACACCCAACACCGCAGCGGCCAGCAGCCCCAACACCACCGACACGCCACTGGCCATGGGCCCCAGCAAGCCACTGGCGGCGTGCCAGGCCAGCGCCAATCCACACAGCCCCATGACCAACGAAAACCAGCCGGGGTGAATGAACTTCAAGGGATGGGGCTGCTGTGTCATGGGGGTGGGGTCATCATCAAGCGGAGCAGGCGATTTTGCTCTCGGGCACGCCCAGCTTTTTCAGGATGATGGCCAGCGGGCAGAAGTTGGTGAAGCCAAACTGGAACAGGTTCAAGCCCACAAAAGCGGTGAAGGCCAGGAACCAAGGACTCACAAACAGCGGGCTGGCTTCGACGCCCAGCGCCAGCGAGGTCATGATGAACAGGCCAGCGATCACACGGATATAACGTTCAACGGTCATTTTCAAACTCCTATAAAAACACACACAAAACAAAGATCCGGAGCGCGTGCCTTCTCGCCAGGCACCCGTGGATCCGGCTTGGCCGGGCCGCTGGGTGCGTCCCCTGGGGGAAGCCGCGCAGTGGCGCAGAGGGGGTCTACTTCTTGTACACGGCGTAATACAAGACCGGGATCACCACCAAGGTCAGCAAGGTCGACACCGCAATGCCAAAGATCAGCGCCACGGCCAGGCCGTTGAAGATGGGGTCGTCCAAGATGAAGAAGGCACCCATCATGGCGGCCAATCCGGTTAGTGCAATCGGCTGGGCCCGCACCGCAGCGGACTGCACCACCGCGGTGGCAAAAGGCACACCGCGTGCAATCTCAAGCTCAATGAAGTCCACCAGCAGAATCGAGTTGCGCACGATGATGCCGGCCAGCGCGATCATGCCGATCATGCTGGTGGCGGTGAACTGCGCGTTGAGCAAAGCGTGGCCCGGCATGATGCCGATCATGGTCAGCGGAATGGGCGCCATGATGATGAGCGGTGTCACATAGCTCTTGAACTGCGCCACCACCAAGAGGTAGATCAGGATCAGACCCACGCCATAAGCGGCGCCCATGTCGCGGAAGGTCTCATAAGTGATTTGCCACTCGCCGTCCCACTTAAGAGCGTATTGGCGGTACGGGTCGCTGGGTTGCGAAATCCAGTATTCGCCCAGTTCGCCCGCGTTGGGCAAGGCGGCCTGGTCCAGCTGGCTGCGGATACCAAACAGGCCGTACAAAGGCGAGTCAAGTGCACCGGCCATGTCGCCCATCACATAGGTCACGGGCAGGCCGTTTTTGGTGAAGTGGGGTTGGTCGATCACACCGCGCTCCACCGTCACCAGTTCGCCCAAGGGCACCATTTGCCCGTTGGCGGCGCGCAGCGGCAGCGCCAGCACCGCATCCAGGCCCACTTGCGATTCGCGTGGCAGCTGCAAGCGCACCGGCACCGCAAATTTGGCGTGGCCGTCGTGCAGGTAGGCGGCGTCGGTGCCGGAGAGTGCGGCGTACACCGTCTGTGCAATCACCTGGGTGGGAATGCCCAGCGATTCGGCGCGCGCTTTGCGGATGCGCAGGAAGGCGCGGGGTGCGTGTTCTTTGAGGGTGGTGTCGATGCCCACAATGTCGGGCGTGTCGCCAAAGGCCTTGGCCACGCGCTGCGCCAGTTCGGCGCGGCCGGCTTCGTCGGGGCCGTAGATTTCGGCCACGATGGGTGACAGCACGGGTGGCCCGGGTGGCACTTCGACCACCTTCACACGTGCGCCATGCAAGGCGGCAATGCGTTCAATCTCCACGCGGTGGCGTTGTGCGATGGGATGGCTTTGTTCGCTGCGTTCGCTGGAATGCACCAGCGCAATTTGCAGGTCACCGCTTTCGGCGTCGGCGCGCAGGTAGTACTGGCGCACCAGGCCGTTGAAGGTGATGGGGCTGGCCGTGCCGGCGTAACCCTGCACATGGGCCACTTCAGGCTGGGACGCGACCCAACCGCCAATGGCTTGCAGCGCAGCAGCGGTGTCTTCCAGCGGTGTGCCCGCAGGCATGTCCAGCACCACCTGGTATTCGCTCTTGTTGTCAAAGGGCAGCATCTTGAGCACCACCCACTGCACCACCACCATGCCCACCGACAGGAACAAGGCCACCAATATGCCCACCAGCAACAGCCAGCGCTTCTTGGCGCTTTCCAAGAATGGGGTGAGCAGGCGGGTAAAGGTGGTTTGCAGCGCGTGGGTGAGTTTGCTGGGCGCATGGGCGACGTGGCCGTCGGTGTCCGGTCGCCGGGCCGCCCCAAGGCCGGACAGCGCCCCCGCGGGGGGCAGCGACCCGCGCAGCGGTGGAGCGTGGGGGCCATCTTTCATCAGCTTGAGTGCCAACCAAGGTGTGATGGTGAACGCAATGGCCAAAGAAATGGCCATGCCCAAACTGGCGTTGATTGGGATGGGGCTCATGTAGGGGCCCATCAAGCCACTCACAAACGCCATCGGCAACAAGGCGGCGATCACGGTGAAGGTGGCCAAAATGGTGGGGCCACCCACTTCGTCCACCGCGCGCGGAATGATGGTGATCAAGGGCACATCGGGCGTGAGCTGGCGATGGCGGTGGATGTTTTCGACGACCACAATCGCGTCGTCCACCAAAATGCCGATGGAAAAAATCAGCGCAAACAGCGACACCCGGTTCAGGGTGAAGCCCCATGCCCAGCTGGCAAACAGCGTGGCGGTCAGCGTCAGAATCACCGCCGCACCGACGATGACCGCTTCGCGCCGGCCCAGCGCCAAGCCCACCAGCAAGATCACCGATGCGGTGGCAAATGCCAGCTTCTGGATCAGCTTGTTGGCTTTTTCAGCCGCAGTTTGCCCGTAGTCGCGGGTGATGCTGACCTTCACGTCGGCGGGTATGACGGTGTTGTGCAGTTCCTGCAGGCGCTTGCGCGCTCCCTCGGCCACATCCACCGCGTTTTCGCCCGGCTTTTTGGTCACGGTCAGGGTCACAGCAGGGAAAGCCCGGCCGGCGTATTCGCCCCCTTCGGCCGCACCCGGGGTGTGCCACACATAACGCTGCGCCTGTTGGGCGCCACTTTCTACCCGGGCCACTTCACGCAAATAAATGGGCTTGCCTTGGTGCACGCCCACCACAATGTCGCCCACGTCTTGTTCGGTTTGCAAGAACTCGCCGGTTTCCACCGTGAGCATGGGTGGCTCGCCAGCCGCCGGGTTGGGGTTGACCACCGTGCCAGCGGGCAGCGCCTGGTTCGCACCCTGCACCGCCTGATACAGCGCCTGCACCGGCACGCCGCGCTCGCGCAGGCGGCTGGGGTCGATCCACACATGCACCGCGCGGCCGGGGCCACCAATGGTCTTGACCTCGCGGGTTCCAGGCACCCGCTTGATCTCGGCTTCCACCGCAGTGGCCACGCGCTCCAGATCGAGTGCCGAGGCGGCGTCGGAGCTCCAGAAGGTGGCGGCCAACACCGGCACATCGTCGATGCCTTTGGGTTTGACGATGGGCGGCATGACACCCAAGCCTTGCGGCAGCCAGTCTTGGTTGGCGTTGAGCACGTCGTACAAACGCACCAGCGCCTCGGTGCGCGGCACGCCCACCTGGAATTGCACCGTGAGCACGGCCACGCCAGGGCGCGCCACCGAATAGGTGTGCTCAATGCCCTGAATTTGCGACAACACCTGCTCAGCAGGCGATGCCACCATCTTCGCCACGTCGGCGCTGGAGGCGCCGGGGAACGGGATGATGACGTTGGCCATGGTCACGTTGATCTGTGGCTCTTCTTCGCGGGGCGTCACCAGCACCGCAAACAGGCCCAACAACAGCGCCACCAGCGCCAGCAAGGGTGTGATGGCGTTGGCCTGAAACGCGCGGGCCACGCGGCCCGAAAAGCCCAACGCTTCGGCTGTGGTGTCTGGAGGGAGGCTAGACGACATGCTGAGGCCCTGTCCTTACTGCGCCACCGCGCCGGCCAAACCAGCGCGCACCGGGTCAAGCGCCACGCGATCGCCGGCCTTCAGGCCCGCGACCACCGCCACCGCCGGCTGACCACCCAAACTGCTGCGCTCACCCAGCCGCACCGCGCGCAGCTGGAACCGCCCTTCGGCACTGACCACATACACCGCCGTGAGTTCGCCCCGGCGCAACACCGCCGTGGCCGGCACCAACAGCCGCTGACCGCTGGCGTTTACAGCCGGCAAGCCCACAAACCGCACCTGCACCTGGCGTCCGGGCACCAGCTCGCTGGTGTCGGCAGCGGCCAAATCCAAGCGCCACTCCACCGTTTGTGACACCGCGTCGGCCACCGGCACCACGGTGCGGGCCACGGGCTGCACCCAGCGCACACCACCGGTGGCGCCACTGGGCACTTGCACCTCGACCTGTTGGGCTTGCAGCGCCGACGCCTGCTGGCTGGCCGGCACAAAGGCCACCGCGCGCAAGGGCTGTGGTGCGTACACCGTCACCACCGGGCTGCCTGGCATGGCCAGGCTGCCCAGCTCGACATGGGTCTGCTGCACCCAGCCGTCGTAGGGTGCGGTCAGGCGGGTGAAGCCCTGCGCCACCGCCGATTGGGTCTGCCCGGCCTGCGCGGCCTTAAGGCCCGCTTGGGCGGCGCGCAGCTGGGCCTCGGCGCCGTCGAGCACCGCCTGGGCCACAAAACCTTTGGAACGCAAGTCGAGTGCGCGGTCGAACTCGGCCTTGGCGTTGGCCAACTGGGCCTGGGCCTGGGCCACCCCGGCGCCGGCCTGGGCCACTCCGGCCTGGGTCACGCGGTCGTCGATTACGGCCAACACCTGACCTGCCTTGACCCGGTCGCCGGTCTTGACCAACAACTGCGCCACCCGCCCGCTGGCCTGCGCCGCCAGCGTGGTCTGGCGCACCGCTTGCACGGCGGCGTCCAGTGTCAGGCTGGCCGCCACGGCCTGGCTGCCCACCGTCATCACCGGCACCACCACCGCGGCCGGGCTGTTGGCCTGGGCCGATGCGCCCATGGCCATGGCAACAGCCATGGCCATGGCTTGGCGGCGCAGCGGTGACAGCAACTGGGGGAACGCAACAACACGGTAGAACATCACAATCTCCTATACCCCATGGAGTATACGTCCAAGCGTCAGAAACCACAAGATCGCCCGGGCCCCGCATGCCATCGGTATGCGCCGCATCGTTGCCCGCGTATGGCGGGCTCACCGCCTGCGGCCTACACTGCGGCGATGACCCTGAGCGACGACACCCTTTTGTCCACCCTGCCGACCGAGGCCTTGCGCGACTGGCTGCGCGCCCTGCCCAAGGCCGAGCTGCACCTGCACATCGAAGGCGCGCTGGAGCCTGAGCTGATGTTCGCCTTGGCCGAGCGCAACGGAGTGCGCCTGCCCTACCCCGACGTGGCGGCGGTGCGCGCGGCCTACGCCTTCAGTGACCTGCAGAGTTTTCTGGACATCTATTACGCCGGTGCGGCGGTGCTGCGCACCGAAGCCGATTTCCACGACATGGCCTGGGCCTATTTGCAGCGGGCGGCGGCCGACGGTGTGGTGCGCGCCGAAATCTTCTTCGACCCACAAACCCACACCACACGCGGTGTCGCCATGGGCATGGTCATCGAGGGTCTGCACAGCGCCTGCGAACGCGCGCAGCGCGAACTGGGCTTGAGCGCGGCGCTGATCCTGTGCTTTTTGCGGCACCTAAGCGAAGCCGATGCTCTGGCCACACTCGAGGCCGCCCTGCCCTGGCGCGACCGCTTCATCGGTGTGGGTCTGGATTCCAGCGAGCGCGGCAACCCGCCAGAGAAGTTCGCACAAGTGTTCGCCCGCGCCCGCGCGCTGGGCCTGCACACCGTGGCCCACGCCGGAGAAGAAGGTCCGCCGGCCTATATCCACAGCGCGCTCGATGTGTTGCAGGTCGAGCGCATCGACCACGGCGTGCAGGCCGAACACGACCCCGCGCTGATGGAGCGCTTGGCGCGCGAAGGCACCGCACTGACGGTGTGTCCGCTGTCCAACCTGAAGCTGTGTGTGGTGAACGACCTGGCGCAACACAATCTGCAACGCCTGCTGCACGCCGGCCTCAAGGTCACGGTCAACAGCGACGACCCGGCCTATTTTGGGGGCTATGTGCTGGACAACTATGTGGCGGTGTGCCAGGCCCTGCCACTCAGCGCAGGCGAGGTGCGGCGCATGGCGCGCCACAGCCTAGAAGCGAGTTTTGCGCCCGACAGCGACAAGGCGCGCTGGTGCGCAGCCATGGCCTGAGCGCGGCTCAGCCGGGTAGGCGCGCGACCCAGCGGTTGAGCCGCCACACCGCCAGCAGCAACACCACCGAGCCGGCGGCCAAGACGCCATAGCCCAGGCGCAAACCCGGCCCTTCGGCCATATAGCCCAGCAACAAGGCGGCGATCTGGGCGCCCACGGTGAACGCGATCATGAGCAGCGCTGAGAGGCGCGGCGCCTGCTCCGGGTGGCCACGCAGCGCGGTGCCCAACAAAATCGGAAACCCCACCGACACGCCCAGACCCGACACCACATTGCACAGCGCCAGCGCGGCCAACGGTGCGCCCACCGGCATCGCCACCAAAGCGAGCAAGGCCAGGGTGGCCAAGGCGCTGAGCCACTGCAGCTTGTGTCCCATGCTCCAGCGGCTCTGCACAAAAGCCTGCCAGATGCGGCCAGCGGTCATGCCCACCATAAAAAACCCCAGCGCCAGGCGCGCGCCCTGTTCGGTTTGCCCCAGCGCGGTGCTGGCGTAGCTGACAAACCAAAAATACTGGCCCCATTCAATGAAGCCGCTGAACACACCGGCCACCAGCACCCGGCGCACCAGCCGCTGACCGAGCAAATCGCGGTAACCCTGCGGCGCGCCGTCGTCGGCCACCCAGTGGTCGCGAAACGCCACATGGGCCAGCCGCGCGCGCTGCTGCGCCATGAGCCACACCCCCAGGGCCAACAGCCCAAACACCGCATACGGTGCGCGCCACCACGGGGTGAGCAGCAGCACCGCCATGACCAGCACCGGCGACAAGATGCTGCCGGCCGAATAGGCCACGTCCATCAGGCTGATGATGCGGGTGCGCTCTTCGGGCTCGTCGCTGATCTCGGCCAGCAGGCCGTGGCCCAAGGTGAAGAGCGCGGTTTCGAACACCGCAATCACCACCAAGGCAAACGCCAGTGTGGCAAAGCCAGGCGCCAACATCACGCCGGTCACACCCAGCAGCACCAGAGTCGAATAGACCGACAGCAAGCGCTGCGGCGCAAACCGCTTGGCCACCGAGCCGCCCAGCACCGAGCCCAAGGCGCCACCGCTGGTCCACAAGGCCATGAGCCAGCCAATCTGATCGAAGCTCAGGCCCATCTGCGCCCGCAGATTGGGCGCCACCGCACCGAGCAACGCGCCAAAGGTGCCCCAGACCACCGCGCAATACAGAATGATCCAAGCCACAAAGGGCAAGCGGCGCACACGCGCCCAGGGAGTCACAACAGCCGTCACACACCGTCCACACGCGCCACCGAGCGCTGTGGCTGCATTGTGTGGCGCCACGTAGCGGGCACCGGTCGCCCGCGCGAAAAAGAACCCGCTCGGTAACCGGGCTTGGGTAGGCGGATCAATCGCTCAGCGGCGCAAACGGCACCCGCGGCGCCACCGCGCAGAACAGCTCGTAGGCGATGGTGCCAGCCGCGCGCGCCACCTCATCGGCGGCCAAGGTAGTGCCCCGCGCACTGTGGCCCCACAGCACCACCTCGCTGCCCACGCCCGGGGTCAGGCCGGCCGCGTCCAGTGGCGACAGATCGACGGTGATCATGTCCATGCTGACCCGGCCCACCACCCGGGTGCGCACGCCATCGACCAGCACCGGGGTGCCGGTGGGCGCGTGGCGCGGGTAGCCGTCGGCGTAGCCGCAAGCCACCACGCCGATGCGCAGGGGGCCGTCGGCGCGAAAGGCCGAGCCGTAGCCCACGGTGTCGCCGGCCAACAGGTGCTGTACCCCAATGAGGCGCGACGACAAGGTCATGGCCGGCTGCAGGCCCCAATCGGCCGCGCTGTGTTCGGGAAAGTCGGGCGCACTGCCGTACAGCGCAATGCCTTCGCGCACCCAGTCGGCGGCGATCTGGCTCACGCCTTCGCCACGCAGCGGCGCACTGGCGTGGCGCAGGATGGCCGCGCTGTTGCACAGGGTGCGCTCACCCGGCAAATCGGCGGTGGCGTCTTCGAACACCGCCACCTGGTGGGCGATGCCACGCGGGCCGTCGGCGTCCGAAAAGTGCGTCATCAAGGAAATCTCGTCCACCTGCGGCAAGGCATTGAGGCGCGCCCAGGCGTTGCGAAAGGCCGACGGGGTGAATCCCAAGCGGTTCATGCCGCTGTTGAGCTTGAGGAACACGCGGTGTGGCTGCTGGGTTTTGTGCGCAGCCAGCCAGTCGATCTGTTCGGTGCAGTGCACCGTGTGCCACAGGCCCAGGCGGGAGCACAGCTCCAGATCGCGCGGCTCGAACACGCCCTCCAGCAACAGAATCGGCCCGCGCCAGTCGAGCGCGCGCAAGCGCTGGGCCTCTTCCAGATCGAGCAGGGCAAAGCCGTCGGCGCCGCGCAGGGCGTCGAACACGCGCTCAATGCCATGCCCGTAGGCGTTGGCCTTGACGACCGCCCACACCCTGGCGTCGGGTACCCGCAGCCGGGCCGCCTGCAGGTTGTGGCGCAGGGCCAGGGGATGAACGGTGGCAAGAATGGGGCGGGGCATGGGTGCAATGCGGCGGCAGATCAAGGACAGACCGGGCGCTGAGCGCGTGCTATAACCCGGCACGGTTGGAGACTTCGAGCCGCACTGTCGCACAAAACAGCCGGGTTGCAGCACACGCCGCACCACCCTGCACACACAAATCATCCCCATGAAGCGCGGCTTCGACACCATCATGACGGCGCAGTTTTTCAGCTCGCTGGCGGACAACGCGTTGTTTGTTGCTGCCATTGAGCTGCTGCGCACCCGGGGCGCCCCGGAATGGCAAAGTGCCGCCTTGGTGCCTTTGTTTGCCCTGTTTTATGTGGTGCTGGCGCCCTTTGTGGGCGCTTTTGCCGACGCCCGGCCCAAAGGCCAGGTCATGTTCATCAGCAACGCCATCAAGGTGGTGGGCTGCTTGTTGATGCTGGTGGGCGTGCACCCCCTGTTGGCTTACACCTTGGTGGGTCTGGGTGCGGCGGCCTATTCGCCGGCCAAATACGGCATCCTGACCGAGCTGCTGCCACCCTCACAACTGGTCAAGGCCAATGGCTGGATCGAGGGCCTGACCATCGCCTCCATCATCCTGGGTGTGCTGCTGGGCGGGCAGCTGGTGGGGCCGTGGCTCTCAGGCCTGCTGCTGTCGGTCGACCTGCCGCTGATCGACACCGGCATCGACAGCGCACCCACCGCCGCGATTGCGGTGCTGGTGGGCGTGTACGCGCTGGCGGCCATGTTCAACCTGCGCATTCCGCTGACCGGTGTCACGCCACGCCCCATACCGGCCAACCCACTGGCGCTGCTGCCCGATTTTTGGCGCTGCAACACCCGCCTGTGGCGCGACAAGCTGGGTCAGATTTCTCTCGCCACCACCACCTTGTTTTGGGGCGTGAGCGGCAACCTGCGCTACATCGTGCTGGCCTGGGCCGGTGCGGCATTGGGCTACAGCACCAGCCAGGCGTCGGCGCTGGTGGGGGTGGTCGCCGTGGGCACCGCGGTCGGTGCGCTGATCGCGTCGCTGCGCATGAAGCTCGATCAGGCCACGCGTGTCATGCCGCTGGGCATTGCCATGGGCGTGCTGGTGATCTTGATGAACGTCATCGACAACGTGTGGG